>CAZANT010000104.1:0-8032 GCA_964486575.1 uncultured Burkholderiaceae bacterium
GACGCCACCTTGCTACCGTCAGGCAGATAGAAGGTGTCTTCCAGCCCGCTGCGCATGTGGCCACCGAGTTCGGCGGTGCGGCGGTGCACAGGCCATATTTCTGCGCGGCCGATCACGGTGGTCTGCCAGTTCGCCTCCTTGAGCTTGAGCTTGAGCAGGATGGGCAACAGATCGGGGTCGGCTGGCATGCCGGATTCGACACCCATCACAAAGTTGTACTCCAGCGGGCCGCTGTACATGCCGGTCTGTACGTACATTTCAACGCAACGCACGATGCCCACGTCAAAACACTCGAACTCGGGCAAGGTGTTGGTTTCGCTCATCACGTCAATGAAGTCCTTCACCTTGGCTGGCGGGTTGTCAAACATCATCGGCGGCCAAGCCCATTGGCCGTTGCTTCGTACTTTGAGGTAGTTGAGCGAGCCCGCGTTACAGGCGGCCATTTCGGGTCGGGTGGCGCGCAAGCAGTCGAGCGGGCCCTGGTAGTCGGGGCCGACCACGCCAGTGGTCTGGTTGATGATGAGGTCGGGGCAAGCCGCGCGCATGGCCTCGGTACAGGCCACCGCCACCGCCGGGTCCCACGACGGCAGATGGCCTTTTCCCGGCGTCTGATTGCGGAAATGCACATGCACCACCGAGGCGCCGGCGTCGTAGGCCCGGCGTGCCTCCTGCGCCAATTGTTCCGGCGTGACAGGCACATGGTGCTGGCCTGGGTCGGTCAACACGCCGGTGATGGCGCAGGTGATGATGGCTTTGTCGGTCATGGCAGTGTCCAATCAGGAAACGATGTAGGCGGCGGCACCGGTGGACAGCAGCTTGCCATCGGCACTGAGGAACTCCATCCGGGTGTTGGCGACACGGGAGCCAAGTCGCAACACCTCGCCCGTGATCACGAAGCTGTCGCCCTGCACGGGCCGCAGATAGTCAATCCGCAGATCAATCGTGCCCAGTTTTCCGAAGCGCTCCAGCCGCTTGCCCATGGGTTCGTCCATGTGACGGGCCATCACCGCAGCCATCACGGCAAAGCCACCGGCCGCATCCAGGCAGGCACTTGTGACGCCGCCATGCATGCGATTGTGGGTAAAGTTACCCACCAATTCAGGTTTCATGCGGATGCTGGCCTTCACACCTTCGGAGCGGAAACTCTCCAGTTTGATGCCGATCAGTTTGTTGAACGCAATTCGCTCATCAAACATGTGGGCCAGAATCGCAAGCAGGTCGGGTTCAAACTGAACGGACGGGATCTCAATTTCTGTTTTTCGGGTCATGGTGTGATTCGCCCCCTCAGAGGCCCAATTGTTTGGCGGCCAGTTCTTTCATGATTTCCTCGGAGCCACCGCCGATCATCAGCACCTTGACCTCACGGTAGATGCGTTCGGCGCGGGTCCCACGCATGTAGCCCATGCCACCGAGGATTTGCACCGCCTGGTCAGCACAGAACTGCATCGTCTGGGTGGCGTGGTTTTTCAGCATGCAGACGGCCGCCACCCAATCGGGGGATTGATCGCCCGCATCGGCGCGGTCGGCCAGCTCATCACACCAGACTTGGGTGGAGGCGATGCGCATCTGCATGTCCACGAGCTTGTGGCGAATCACCTGATGGCTCAACAGGCTGGCGCCAAAGGCCTTGCGCTGCCGAGCCCAATCCAGCGCCTCGTCGAAGCAGGCCTGTGAAAAGCCGAGCGCTGCGACCGCGATCGCCAGGCGCTCGGCATTGAAGTTGCCCATGATGATTTTGAAACCACCACCTTCGTCGCCGACCAGACAGCGCGCAGGGACACGTACGGCGTCGAAGCGCAAGTGCGCGGTGTCGGAACACCACCAACCCATCTTCTGCAGCGGGCTGCGGGACAGCCCGCGCGCATCACCCGGCACGGCAATCATGGAAATGCCACCAGACCCTTTGCTGCCGGGCTCGCCAGTGCGCACCGCCAGCGTGATCCAGTCGGCGCGCATGCCGGAGGTGATGAAAACCTTTTCGCCGTCAATCAACCAATCGCCGCCCTCGCGGCGCGCGGTGGTGCGCAGCGCCGCCACATCGGAGCCACCCCCGGGCTCGGTGATGCCGAGTGCGGCAATCTTTTCACCGCGCAGCACTGGCGGAATCACTTCTTGCTGTAACTCCGCAGTGCCATGGTGCAGCACCGGTGGCAGGCCAATGTTGTGCGAGAACAGGCTGGCGAACACGCCGCCGCTGGCGCCATGATGGCAAAACACCTGTGTCATCGCGTTGCGCATGCGCCAGGTGGCGGGAGTCCCTCCCAGATGCTCTGGGTAACCCAGGCCGAGCAAACCCAGGCAGGCCGCCTGGGCGTACAGCGAGCGCGGGAATTCGCCCGCCTCATCCCATTGCGCCACCTGCGGCGCAATGTCGCGTGTGGCAAAACGCTGGACCAGGTCGGTCAGCGCGGCGGCATCGTCAGGCAATCTGCTCATGTTTCCAACCTCAACAACAACTGGCCTGGCACGACCTGTTGCCCCAGAGCCACTGCGACCGACGCAACGCGCCCGTCGCGCGGCGCAGCCAGGGCATGCTCGAGCTTCATGGACTCAACAACCAGCACCGTGTCGCCCCGCTGCACCGCCTCGCCCGCCTGTTTGTGGACGGCGATCACCTTGCCGTTGAAGGGTGCGCGCAATTCCGCAGCGGCCTTGGCGCCGTCCTGGTTGACTGCGGCCTCCCAGCTCGCCTCTTCCAGCCACAGGTCGGTGCCACCCACCTGAACATGCCAGCCTTGATTGGCAACCAGCCCCAGGTGCACGGAATGAAAGACACCGTCCAAACGCACGGCGAGCTTGCCTGGCCCCTGACGCTGGCAGTGCGCCCCGTGCACCGCACCACCACAGGCGATGGTCAGTGCGCCCTGCCCCGTTTCTTGCAGCAGGTAGTCATACACCTCCTCCCGGTGGCGAAACCGCAGCGGCTTGGCAAACGGCAGCGGCAACGCCTGTGCCGCGCCCTCGCTGGCCGCAAAATGCACTGCAACGGCAGCGACCAACCGCGCTTGCGCTTCCTGTGCCGACAGCGCGTTTCGCAATGCCTCGCCTGCGTCGGCCAAGAACGGGATCAGTGCCTCGCCCGCCACAAAGTCGGCCTGCCGCAGGCAGGCCTGCAGGAAGCTGCGGTTGGTGGGCAGCCCCAAGACCACCGTCTGGCCCAAGGCCTGTTCCAGTTGGCCAATGGCCGCTTGCCGCGTGGGGCCATGGGCAATCAGTTTGCCAAGCATCGCGTCGTAGTGGGACGACACCACGCAGCCATCGTGCAAGGCATGGTCGCTGCGCACGCCGGTTGGTGCAACAAAACGCTGCACGGTGCCGGCGTGGGGCGTGAACTGCGCGTCTTCTGCACACAGCCGCACTTCCATGGCGTGGCCAGTGAACATTACCTCCGCCTGTGTCAGTGGCAAGGGCTCACCGCGCGCCACGCGCAATTGCCACTCCACCAGGTCCAGACCGGTGACAGCCTCCGTCACCGGGTGCTCCACCTGCAGGCGGGTGTTCATCTCCATCAGGTAGAACGCGTCGCCCTGAAGCAGGAACTCCACCGTGCCCGCACCCACATAGCCGGCTGCCTGCGCCAGGTCCACGGCATTGCGTCCCATGCGTTCGCGCAAGGCCGCGTCCACCGCCGGGCTGGGGGACTCCTCAATGATCTTCTGGTGCCGGCGCTGCACCGAGCAGTCGCGTTCGCCAAGGTGGATGCAGTGGCCCAGCGCATCGGCAAACACCTGAACCTCCACGTGGCGCGGCGCCAGCAACGCACGCTCGACCAGCAATTCATCGCTGCCAAAGCTGCTGAGGGCTTCCGAACGGGCGCTGTGCAAAGCCGCTGCGAGTTGGTCTGGCGACGTCACCAGCCGCATGCCTCTGCCGCCGCCACCGGCCACGGCCTTCACCATGACGGGGAAGCCGATCCGCTCAGCCTCCGCGGCTAAACGGGCATCGCTTTGGTCGGTTCCGAAATAACCTGGCAAGCAGGGCACGCCCTGAGCCTGGGCCAGCGCCTTGGCGCCTGATTTGCTGCCCAGCGCCAGAATGGCGGCCGGTGGGGGCCCCACCCAGACCAGACCCGCGTCCAGCACGGCCTGGGCGAACCCGGCGTTCTCGCTGAGAAAGCCATAACCCGGGTGCACCGAATCGGCCCCGGTGGCCTGAGCTGCCGCCAGCAGTTTGTCGATGCGCAGGTAGCTCTCGGCAGAGGCATTGCCGCCCAGCGCAAACGCCACCGTAGCCTCTCGCACGTGCAAGGCGTTGGCATCGGCGTCGGAATACACCGCCACGGTTTCGATGCCCATGCGGTGCGCAGTACGGATCACGCGCCGCGCGATCTCGCCCCGGTTGGCAATCAACAAGCGCTTCATTGGGGGCGCTTGGCGATGCCCATGATCTTGGCAATGATGCCCATCATCACCTCGTCAGCCCCGCCGCCGATGGAAGCCAGGCGGCCATCGCGGAACATGCGGGCCACCTTGTTTTCGAGCGTGAAGCCCATGCCACCCCAGAACTGCAGGCAGGTGTCTGGCACCAGCCGGTTCAGCCGACCGGCTTTGAGCTTGGCCATCGACGCCAGTTCGGTCACGTCCTGGCCCTGCACATACAGGTCGCAGGCCCGGTAGGTCAGCGCACGCAGGCTCTCCACCTCGGTCTTCATTTCGGCCAGCTTGAACTGCACCCATTGCTGGTCGGCCAAAGCCGCGCCAAACAGCTTGCGCTGCTGCGCCCAGTCCACCGTCCAGTCGATGCAATTGCTAAGCGACTGCAAGCAACTTGCGGCGCACCACAGGCGCTCCTCTTGGAACTGCTGCATTTGGTAGATGAAGCCCTGGCCTTCGGCACCGATACGGTTGCGCTGCGGCACCCGCACCTCGTCGAAATAAATCAGCCCGGTGTCGCTGGCATGCATGCCGATCTTGCGGATCTTTTGCGCCACAGTGATGCCAGGCAGCAACTTACCGTTCTCCCGCATCGGGACAATTACCAGGCTCTTGTTCTTGTGGCCACCACCTTCGCCGGTGTTCACCAGCATGCACATCCAGTCTGCCTGCAGGCTGTTGGTGATCCACATCTTCTGTCCGGTGATGACGTAGTCGTCGCCATCTTTGCGGGCGTGGCTTTTGATGGACGCCACGTCGCTGCCGGCGCCCGGCTCGCTCACCCCAATGCAACCTACGGCATCACCGGCGATCGCGGGCACCAGGAATTCGCGCTTCAGTTCCTCGCTGCCAAATCGGGCGAGTGCCGGTGTGCACATGTCGGTCTGTACGCCAATCGCCATTGGCACACCGCCACAGTCAATGTGGCCCAGCGCCTCGGCCATCGCCATGCCGTAGGAGTAGTCCAGCCCGGCGCCGCCGTAGGCCTCCGGTTTGGTCAGACCCAGCAGGCCCAGCTTACCCAGTTGCTTGAACACGTCGTGCGCTGGAAAAATCTCGGCTGATTCCCATTCGTCCACGTGCGGGTTGATTTCCGCATCGATGAAACGCTTGAGGGTTTTCTGGATTTCGAGGTGCTCGTGGGTCAAGTTCATAAAGGTCTGCCGGTGTGAAGGGGGTTGGGTAATTTCAGTACGCAGTGAGCAGGTCAAACTGGCCCAGCGCGTAGGCCTGACCGTTCAGCATCAGTTCCACCCGGTGCGCGCCGGGGTGGTGCACACGGGTGGTCATTTGGGCCAGCGACAAACGCTTGCTGAGCCGATGGGTGGCACCGGGCTGCATCGACAGTGTCGTGAGCTTGAACACCTTCGCGCTGGTGTTGCCGCTTGCCTTGACGTAGTGCACCCGCAGGTCGGCCAGCACTTGCTGTGGGTTGGTCTGCGGGTTGTGCAGGTCCAACGTGATGGTGACCGTGGTCCCGATACGTGGCTGCGCCGGGGCGAAGGTGACCCCCTGCACTTCGAGCGCGACGGGGTGACCCATACCGAGCACTGCAAGTGCGTCGGCGTCCCCGCGTTTGACGGCAGAGCGCAACGCATGGCGCACCAACCGCTGGCGTGCCTCGGGCGCGTCCACCAGCCACCGCCGGGCGAGGCGCGTCAGCGTGTCAGGATGGTCTTTGCCGATGTCGTTGAGGTGGTTTGCCACCGACCGCCGGACATACGACGAGGGATCGTCTTTCAAACGATCCAACAATGGCAACAAGGGTTGCGGGTTTTGTACAAACTGCCGCAGCCGGGGCGCCCAGGGCAGCCGCGGCCGGCTTCCCTCACTGGCCAGCCGGCGAACATGGGCGTTGGTGTCCTCCGTCCACACCAGCAGGCGCGCCAGGGTTTCCTGGGTGCGGTGTTCCAGGTAAGGCCGGATGCTGAATTCCGCCGTGAAACGTTGGGTCAGGGCATGCTGCGCACGCATGGACGCTTCGAAGTGCGCGAGACCGTGCGTGGCAATGAACATGCTGTGCGGCAGGTACATGAACGCGCTGTGGCCGCTGCCGCTGGCCACCGGCTCGCCGGCCGCGTCCAGGCCCATGGCGGGCCCCATCGATGCGACCAGAATGTCTACCGCTTCGGGATACGCCGGTGGCAAGTGGCGGTGCAGGGCCTCGGCGATGCGGCGTCCACGCGGCATCAGCTCCAACGCGTCGTAACCGGGGGTGATGTCGGCCAGGAACGCGGCACGGTCAAAGTCGGACCAGGCCCGGTGCAGCAGGTTTGCGATGTGGGGCGGCACCGCGCTGTTGAGCAAATGTTTCAGGGGCTCGGCCATCGCACACCGCTTGGTTACATGCGCGCCACACCAAACTGCATCGGCTGCAGTGGTTGGGCGCTGGCCTCGGCCAGGGTGTCGAGGCATTGCACCAGGACCGCGCGCGTGTCGCGAGGGTCAATCACGCCGTCGTCCAGCAGCAAGCCAGAGGTGGTGAAGGCGTCGGACTGCGCCTCGAACATGGCAACAATCTGGTCGAACTGCGCTTGCGACTTCTCGGGGTCGGGCGACAGCCCTTTGCGGGCCAGTCCGGCTTCGGTGACGATCTGCATCGTGCGTGCCGCCTGCTCGCCGCCCATCACTGCGGTTTTGGCGTTGGGCCAGCTGAACAGAAACCGCGGTGCATAACCCCGGCCACACATGCCGTAGTTCCCGGCACCGAAGGATGCGCCACACTGCACGGTCAGCTGGGGCACGGTGGCGTTGGCCACGGCCTGGATCATCTTGCTGCCGTGTTTGATCATCCCGCCCTGCTCACTGTCTTTTCCGACCATGTAGCCGGTGGTGTTTTGCAGGTAGATCAGCGGTTGGCCGAGTTGGCAGCTGCGCTGAATGAAGTGCGTGGCCTTGTTGGCCCCAGCCACGTCGATCGGCCCGTTGTTGCTGACCAGTCCCACCGCGTGCCCGCCGATACGCGCCTGCACACACAAGGTGGCCGCACCGTACAAAGGCTTGAATTCAAGCAGGTCGGCGCCGTCCACGATGCGCGCCATCACTTCGCGCATGTCGACCGGCTGGCGCAGGTCGTCCGACATCAGGCCCAGCAGTTCCTCTTGGGCATCCAACGACGGCGAATCGACCGCCAAGGCGTGGCGAAGGATGGGCCGCTGCACCCCAATTTTTGAGCGAGCCACCACCTCGCGCGCCAGACCCAGAGCATGCCGATCGTCTTCGGCGAGGTATTCGCCCAGACCAGACACGCTGGCATGCATTTCGGCACCGCCGAGCTCTTCTTCGGTGGCCACCTCGCCCGTGGCGGCCATCAATAACGGCGGTCCGGCCAGAAAGGCGCGCGATCGGCCGCGCACCAGAATCACCACGTCGCTGAGGCCGGGCATGTAAGCGCCGCCTGCGGTGCCTGAGCCGTGCTGCACCGTAATGACCGGAATTCCCGCCGCCGACAGCCGCGCGAGATTGCGGAACAGCGCGCCGCCGTGCACAAAACCCTCTACCTTGTAGCGCATCAGGTTGGCGCCAGCGCTTTCGACCAGGTGCACAAAGGGCAACCTGTTTTGCAACGCGATCTCCTGCACCCGAAGGATCTTGTCCAGGCCCATGGGCTGGATGGCCCCGGCTTCAATGCCCGAGTCGCTGGCCACCACCATGCAGCG
>CAZANT010000105.1:0-8013 GCA_964486575.1 uncultured Burkholderiaceae bacterium
GCAGGTAAGAAAGCACCGGACCGGACTACTAAATGTCACCGCAGACAGAAGCCTCAATAAACACTGAATGCGGAAACATCGACTTGTTCACTACCTTTTTGGAGATCACCATGGCCAATTTCGCCACCTCGTTCGCCCTGACTGCCGCCACGCTCGCGATGGCTGCTTCCGCTTTTGCTGCTGACGCCCCCAAAGGCTCGTCCGGCAAAGCCGTTGGCGCCAGTGACAAAGTGCATTGCTATAACGTGCACGACTGCAAGGGCAACAGCGCCTGCAAGACCGCCGAGCACAGCTGCAAAGGCCAGAACGCCTGCAAGGGTCATGGCTTCGTCGCCGTCACTGCCGCTCAGTGCCTCGCCAAGAAAGGCGTGATCGGCGACCTGTAATCGCCCTCCTGCCGCCGCGCAGCCAAACGCTCCGTCAGCATTGGTGGGGCGTTTTTGTCTTTTCTGATTCGCCACCATGTCGCCTCATGCCGCCCCGCTGACCACCCCCAACCCCGGTTTCGGGCTGGGTTTGCGCACGCCGCACTACCCCGATTTCCTGGCGGCCAAACAGCCCCTCGACTGGCTGGAAATCATCACCGACAACTACCTGGTTGCTGGTGGAAGGCCGCTGCGGATGCTTGACCAAATTCGCCGTGACTACCCAGTGGTGATGCACGGTGTGGCCATGTCGCTCGGCGCGCCCGGCGAAGTGGACGCCACTTACCTAAGGCAGGTCAAAGCATTGGCAGACCGGGTCGAGCCGCTGTGGATTTCAGACCATCTGTGCTGGATCGGCCCGGGCACGGAGCAGCTGCATGATCTTTACCCACTGCCGTACACCGAAGAAGCAGCGCGCCACCTGATCGACCAGATTCGCCGGGCACAAGACGTGCTACAGCGTCGCTTGGTGGTTGAAAACGTGTCGAGCTACATCGAGTTCAAACACTCGGCTGCCACGGAATGGGCGTTTCTCAGCCACGTCGCTGCCGAAGCCGACTGTCTGCTGCTGGTGGACGTCAACAACATCTACGTCAGCAGCGTGAACCACAGTTTCAACCCGGTGCAATACCTCCAGGGCCTTCCGCGCCACCGGGTCCAGCAGATCCACCTAGCGGGTCATTCAAACGAGGGCAGCCACATCGTGGACACCCACGATCATCCGGTGGCTGACCCGGTATGGACGTTGTACGCCGAAGCACTGAAGCTGTTTGGTCCAGTGGCGACGATGATCGAGCGCGACGACCACATTCCACCGCTGATCACTTTGTTGGACGAACTCGCGATCGCAAGGAACATTGCTGCTGGGGTACAGCACACACCGGCAGGTGCCGATAACGCCGTACAGCCGCTCGCCTTCCCTGTGCCCTCACAAGCCATCCCCGCGTTACCCCAATTGCAGCGTGACATGGCCAGCTACGTCCTCGACCCGTTGGCGCGTGGGATGTCAGACCATGTGCGAACCCAGGTCGGCATTGAAACCCGCGTCCGCCTCGGCATTTATCACCACGCCTACCGGGCCCGGCTGGCCGACGTTTTGGCCGACGTGTTCGAAAAAACCGTTTTGTACATGGGGTCCGACCATTTTGACCAGATCGCCCGCGGGTTTGTGGTGCAGCACCCGCCGCAGTCCCGCAGCCTTGGT
Organism: uncultured Burkholderiaceae bacterium; assembly: GCA_964486575.1. Lineage (GTDB taxonomy): Bacteria > Pseudomonadota > Gammaproteobacteria > Burkholderiales > Burkholderiaceae_C > PCRC01. The sequence goes on from CAZANT010000105.1 coordinate 1,630, forward strand.
GTTTATGGCGCAGCTTTTCCGGTCTACCTTGGTACGCTGTACCCGCACAACCCGGAACTGTCCGAGTTGGCGCAGCTCGACTGGGATCTACGCTCCCGCTTTGATGGGCAGGACTGGCCCGCGCTGGACACCGCCGCCGCGGCGGCCGACACCACCCAGGCTTGGCTGACACGCAGCCCCGTTCTCCACCCGAGCGTGCTGTTGCGGGAGATCACGACCAACGTGGTAACCCTTTGGAACGCGATTCACGACGACACCGATGTCCCGCCACCGCTGCGTCTTGACAGACCCGCCACACTGATGGTTTGGCGCAAAGGATTACAGCCCCATTTCAAGACACTGGACGCCCAGCAATCCGCCTGGCTTGACCGATTCAAGACAGGCGGCTCGATTGCCGACGCATGTGAAGGCTTTGCCAACTCCCCCTTCATGCCAGAGGTGAGCGTGTTTGGCCAGTGGCTCGCGGCATGGTGGGAGGACGAAATCTTGGCTGCTGCAGTGCCAGCGCCTACCGCAGCCAAACCCATACCAGTCAGTTGATGAGTGGGCGCCACCGGCTGGGTTGCGGCACGGGGTTCGGCTGAGGCACCGCATTGGCCTGCGAAGCCGCTTTGGCTTCGTTTTCCGGACTGGGCTCCATGGAGGACCGGAATACCGGGGCCGGCAGCTTGCGCATCGGCGCTTGCGCAGGGGCCACCACTGGCTGGGGGGTTACCACTGGCGCTACGGTGGGTGCTGGCGCTGGTGGGGGTGCGGGTACCGGTGCGGCTGGCGTTGTCACTACTTCGGTGCGGGGAACGGGTGCAAAAGGCTGAGGCGCCCGCACGGGCGTCGGTTCGGCTGGCGGCGGAGTTGCCGGTGTGGCTCGGTTCGCCGGCGCCTCTCTGGCGGGCAGACTCGGCTGACCAATACCGTCCGACTGCTTTAAGGTCGGATTCTTGGGCGCTGGTGGGATTCCCAATGGGCTACCGCAGTTGGGGCCTTTGCACTCACCTGCAGGTTGATCCAACAAGCTTTCGGTAATGATGCTGCTGTAGTCGGTGGGTGCAACCGCGCTGACCAACCAGGCGTTGTTGGTGTTGGGCTCCAGCAGGAGCTTGCCACTGGTTCTGGCCAGGCGAAACTCTGCCACGCGCACATCAATCACCGCGTCCACCAAATCCAGCAGCAATGAGAAGTGCTCGAGCTGCGCGTCCAGCACGTTTTGGAGCGTTTCCCTACCAAAACCGAGCAGGCGACGGCGCGATTGGTAGGACGCATTCGACTCGTTGACGGCTTCGAGCAACTGCTTTTCACGTTCGGCACCCGAGACCGTCCGCCCGTACGAAGCCGACGTAACCTCAATCAGGTTGGTGCGCGCCGCATCCATCTTGGCTTCTTGTGATTCCACTTCGGCCATAGCCGACTTGATGCGCGTTGAAATGTCGAAGCCAGAGCCCAGATTCAAGTTCAGCTCAAGCGCGGCACGGGTGGGGTCGGCGGCAAGTGCGCGGTTGTCGCGGGTTTTGGACACCACCGCATCGAGCGTTGGAAAACGCGAGGCTTTTTCCCGATCAACAATCGCGTTGGCCCGCTCGATTCGTCGACGGGCCTCGGCCAGTTCTGCGCTGTTGGCTTCGGCCAGAGCGATTGCCTCGTCCAGCGAGCGCACCGACCACTCCTTCGGCAGCACCAGGCTCGGCAGCAGCGAGGGGTTAGGACGGAATTTGAAATAGGTTTCGAACTTAGCGACCGCATCGGTCAGCAACGCATCAAACTCCTGCCGCTTGGCCGCCGAGCCCGCGCGTCGTGACGAGGCCAGCTTGGCATCGCCTTGTCCGACAGCGCCCAGGTCCACGCGCCGCTGTTCCACCCGCGTCAGTTCGTCGAGGATCTGGGTGGACTTGTCCGCGATACGTTTTTTCAGGTCAAAGCGCTGCACCTGAAGGTAGGTGGTGATGCCGTCAAGTACGACCTTCTGCGAGGCCGCCTTCACCGCCTCCGACTTGGCGCCCACATTGGCGTCGGCTGCACGAATGCGCGAACTGATCAAGCCGCCGTCCAGCAAACTCATTCGCACGCTGGCAGTGACCGCATTGAACGACCCCGATTCGGCCGACGCACTGGTGTTGGTCGCCGATTGACCGGTGGCCGCGCCCACCGCGAAACGCGGATAACGGGCCTGTTTGGCGGTTTCGGCCTCAAAACCACTGATCGTGGCTTCGGATTTGGCCGCCAACACCTCGGGGTGCTCCTGAGCCATTTGCAGCAATGCCAGCCGCACCTTGCCGGCGTATTCCATCACCCCGACAGAGCGGCCCGACAGCCTGCCAGCCTGCGACAACTCTGGATTGATTGGGCCTTGCGCGGTGACCGGCAACACCAAGCCACCCAACATCAGGGCAACGCACAGGGGAGTCAAGGGGGTGCGCACGTCACGGCTCCTGGAAGGCCTGGCGCTGAACTTTCAGCACGGGTCTGAGCATGTACCAAATGAACGGGTCCTTACCCACAAGCAAGTCCACCTCCACCTCCATACCCGGCGTGATCTGGTTCTCACGTGTACCGACGAATGTTTGCTCGGTGCCAATCAGCATCTTGTAGAACGACCGCATCACCGGGTTGGTCGGGTCGCTGTCAGCATCTGCGCCCACCAGCGACACCTTGCCGTCAATGGAGCCGTATCGGAGGAAGTCGTAGGCACTGACCTTGACCCGCGCTGTTTGACCGGTGTGCACATAACCGCGGTCATTCGGGCTCAGACGGGCTTCGATCGTGATTTGGGCGCGGTCCGGCACGACCTCCATGATCTGCTCACCGGCTTTGACCACCCAGCCTGGGCTGGGATTCCGCAAGCCCTTGACCGTGCCGTCGGCTGGTGCCCGAACGATGGTGCGCGAGCGCTGCAATTTGGCGCGCGCGAGGTCTTCGCTGGAACTGGCAATCTGCCGCTCCAGCGTGGCCAGCTCGTCCGATGCCCGGCGACGGAAGCGGCCAGTGGCCTCCACCACCTTGGCCTGCGCTTCGCTGATGGCGGCAGTCGCCGAGCCCAGCCCTTGCCGCGCTGTCGCCAGTTCACCGCGAACGGTCTCCAACTGACGCTGCTTTTCCAACACTTCCAGTTGCGGAATCAGCTTTTCATCCAGCAGTTGCTGCGACATGTTGACTTCTTTTTGGAACAAAGCCAACCGTGCGGATAGGGCATTCACGCGTTCTTGTTGTTCTGCCAGCTTGCTTTTGGCCTGTGCCAGTGCGGACTGTGCCGCCGCCACAACGCCCTCTTGCTCCAAAGTGCGCGCTTCGTAGGCGCCAGACTCGGCTTGGAAGACCGACTCGTCAATTTCCCGGCCGAATCCGCTTCGCGTAACCGATTTGCCCTGAATCTCGGCCAGCAGGCGCGTTCGGGTGGCCTGCAATGCGGCATTTCTTGCGGTGAGTTCTTCCAAGTTCAGGCTGTTGCCGCCGAGGTCAATTTCTACCAGCGGTTGCCCCTGCTTGACCGACTCGCCCTCCTTGACCATGACTGCGCTGACGATGCCCCCCTCCAAATGCTGGATGGCTTTGATCTGGTCAGAGGGAATAACGCGCCCCTGGGCGATGACCACCGACTCCACCGGGAAGCCCAAGCCTAAGGCCGCCAGTAACGCACCGGAACCCCAGATGACCCAGTTCTTTCGTGCTTTTTGTTTCGAGTAAGGCAGGGCTTTAATCGGGCCTGCCGCATCGCTGTTGTTCTGCAACACAGCTGGCAACTGGCTTTTATCAGACGAGTCCATGGGTATTCTCAGAAGGTGAGCGGGGCTGTCTCAAGGCGTTAATTGTCTTCTGCAGGCGCAGCCGACGTGGTGGGTTTCGTCCCAGCAATGGCTGCCGTAGCTGCCGTCGCTGGCAATTTGACGCCAAACAACTTCGGTACCATCACCGATGCAGAACCACTCTCTACGTTGCCCGCACCGGTCACATAGTGCACCTGGGATGCACTGGCCACGATTCGGAGCGAGTGGGTGACAACAATGATCGTCCGGCTCCGCGCCGCGGCCATCAATGCGGCGATCAGCGCCGTTTCGGCTTGGTAATCGAGGTCGTTGCTGGGCTCGTCCAAGATCACCACAGCAGGGTCGCGGAGGAACAATTGGGCCAATGCCAGTTTCCGGCGTTCGCCCATCGATAACCCCATGCCGCCCTCACCGATGACAGTGCGGTATCCCCCTGGCAAACGGGAAATGAAATCGTGGGCACCAGACAGACGGCACGCGGCCACGATGCGTTCGTCCGTTTGGTCCGGTGCGGCACGGCGCAGCACCTCGATGAGTTCCCCACCGAACAGATAGACCTCTTGAGAAAGAATGCTGATCCACTGGACCAGTTCTTCTCTGGAAAATTGGGACAGGTCGTACTCGTCAACAGAAATCTTGCCGTGTGACGGCGCGTACAGGCCGGCGATCAGTTTCACCAAAGTCGATTTGCCTGCGCCGTTCTTGCCGACAATCACGTGCATACCGGCGGGGCCGATGTCCAGCGTGACGTTTTCCAACACTGGCGGCGCGTTTTCGACGAACTGGAATGTGACGTCTTGCAAACGGATGGTCCCGCGTGGTTTCGGCAACTCGATGCCGCCGGAGCTGCGCCCGACCGGTTCGTTCAGCACCGACTCCAGGCGTTTCGCAGCTTCGGCCGCGATTGCCAATGAGCGCCAGTTCGAAGCCAAACCTGCAACGGGCGACAAGGCTTTCATTGCGAGCATATTGGATGCAATGAGCCCGCCAACGGTCATCCATTGCTCCATAACGGCCAGGGCACCGACGGAGATCAGTACCACCGAGAACACCGACAGCATGACCGTCGTCAGCTCCCGCGCCCCTTCAATTTCACCGTTCTTTCGGAAGCTTTCAGCCAACCAAGCGTTGTAATTTTGTCGCCACATGGAAATGATGGGACCATCATTTCCCAGACTCTTCAGCGTCTCTCTGGCACGACAAATCTCCGAGGTCACCGCGTCCAAATTGCGACCGCGTTGTACCTCTTCCACCCGACCGGCACGGACTTCGTCAGCCCACCACCAGGCAAAAAATGCCAAAACAGCAAGAAACAACAACAGCACCGGCAACAGCGGCCAAGCCACCACACCGACAATGATCAGGGCAAAGATCGCCACAGGCAGGTCAAAGATGGACGTGACCAAGCCGCCGGTGACCGTCGCTCGGACAGCACCCACATCACGGAAAAGCAAAAACCAGGCAGTGGTCGGTCGTGATTCCAGAGCCCGCAGGGGTCGCTGAAGCATGGACTTCAGCAGAGCGTTCGAAACGGTGTGGTCAATCGTTGCGCCCGCATCCCGAAGTGCGCGCGAACGCTTCTTTCGCAACCACAACTCGACCATCAGAAAGCACAGAATGCCCGCAATCAGCGCTACCAGCGTCGCGTAGCCGTTACGGTAGATCACGCGGTCGTAAATCTGGAGGGTGAACAGCGACGGAAGAAGGCCGAACAGGCTGATCGGCAAAGACCACCACGCCGCATTTTTAACCGTCGGGTACGCCGAGTAGAACGCTTCACTCAGCGCGTTGCCATACGGGTTGACTGACGTATCGGTGTTGACCTGATTCACCAGCTGTCGCGGCAGGAGGAATTTGAGCATGGTTGTATGGTTTGACCCTCCTGAGCGCACTTGGATGAATGTCAGGGCGCTATTGGATCGGTTAGCAATTTCTACCTCATGAGTTTAATCTCATTGCAAAAGGCAGTCTCGCAAATGAACCTTGGTTTTCTCCACGTATTTCCCAACTAACCCTTGCGTGGTAGCACAGCAAACGGCTGAAAGACATGTGTTGCCATGGGTCATAAAAGCACGAGGCCGCAATTCGCGTGTGCAAATTGCGGCCCGCTTTGTAAACATGACTGGCCACCATGGGTAGCCAGTCACCAGCGTTGAATCAGGGGTTCAACAAACCGCCCAACAAGCCAGTCAGGGGATTATTAGTACCCAAGGCATCGGTCAATCCACCAACAGGCAGAGGCCCGCCGGCGGGAAGCTCTACTGGTCCGCTGCCGATGTCCAATACGATGCCATCTTGCCCAGTCAAAATTCCACCGAGCAAGTTGTCAACAGGGCCGCCATTTCCGACCAAACCGACGTTATCTCCCACCACTGGGGTCAGAGCACCACCTAAAGCGCCGTTGACGGCAGTCAGCAAGCCCTGATTGAGCACACCACCGTCTAAACCGCCCAACAGGCTGTCCAACGGACCAGCACCACCCGTACCGCCACCCAAAAGGTCGCCAACAACTGGCAGGCTGCCCAACGGGCCAGCACCACCCGTACCGCCACCCAGAAGGTCGCCAACAACTGGCAGGCTGTCCAACGGACCAGCACCACCCGTACCGCCACCCAAAAGGTCGCCAACA
>CAZANT010000106.1:0-7927 GCA_964486575.1 uncultured Burkholderiaceae bacterium
CCCCTAAGGTTGTCCGCCACGTTTGCCAAGGGACGCGATGGTGTTGTTTGAGCCTGTGCATGAGGGACGTGGAGCACCCCTGTGAGCACACAGGCAAGGGCGATAGGTCGAAGGCAAGCTCTTGGCGGCATGGTTATGAACAACCCGTAAATGAACTAAGTGAAACTTTGTAAGTAATTGGCGAGATTAAAGCTGAGTGGTAAACCAAAAGCAATCGTACGAATGAATTAACGGGTTAACCCTTGTTTAAACCGGGTCTAACCGGAAGCCAGTGGCTTGGAACTCCTAGGATTCTGCTGCTTCCACCAAAAAACGCACCCGTTTCACCCCCTGCCACTCGTCGGCATCGAGCCGGAAAGCCAGTCTGACGCGGGCGGGCAGGGCGTCGGTGTGGCCAAACCAGATGCCGTCGACCGGCTCGCCCTGGTGTTTGAGTTTCAGCGCCAGGTGTTTGCCGCCCACGAGCCGTTGCGACAGCACCTGAACCTCCTCGCTGAAGACGGGCGGCGCGAAGCCTTGGCCCCACACGGCCTGGTGCAGCGCGTCCACCAGGTCGGGGCGGCGGTATTCGGGTTTCAGGGGGCCGTCGGTCTCTAGGCGCCGGGTGAGAGTGGCCGCGTCCAGCCATTCCTGCGCGACCTGATTCAGGCCTTCTTCAAACTGGTCGAAATGTTCTTCGGCCACGGTACAGCCTGCCGCCATCGCGTGGCCACCAAAGCGCAGCAACACGCCAGGGTGGCGTTTGGCCACCAGGTCAAGCGCATCGCGCAAATGGAAGCCGGGGATGGAGCGGCCCGAGCCCTTGAGTTCGTGCTCCTTGCCCGGCGCCTGGCTGGCGGCGAACACGAAGGTGGGCCGGTGCAGTTTGTCTTTGATACGGGATGCGACGATGCCAACCACGCCCTCGTGAAAGTCGGGGTCGAAAACGCAAATCGCTGGGGGCGGCTCGTCCCCTTCGTCAAAAAGCGATTCGGCGATGAGCATCGCCTGTTCGCGCATGTCGCCTTCGATCTCGCGGCGCTCGCGGTTGATGCCGTCGAGCGTCGTGGCGAGCTCGTTGGCCCGGACCGGGTCGTCGGTCAGGAGGCATTCGATGCCCAACGTCATGTCGGACAGTCGGCCTGCGGCGTTGATCCGGGGACCCAACGCGAAACCAAAGTCGAAGGTGGTGGCGACTTCGGCCTGGCGGCCTGCCGCGCGGAACAGCGCTGCGAGCCCGGCGGGCAGTTGGCCGGCGCGCACTCGCTTGAGCCCCTGGGCGACGAGTCGTCGGTTGTTGGCATCGAGCTTGACCACGTCGGCCACGGTGCCGAGGGCGACCAACGGCAGCAGGCTGTCGAGCTTGGGCTGTGTCTTCACATCGAACAGGCCACGGGCACGCAGTTCGGAGCGCAGCGCCAGCAGCACGTAAAACATCACACCCACACCGGCAATGGACTTGCTTTCAAAGTCGCAGCCAGGCTGGTTGGGGTTGACGATCACGTCCGCGTTGGGAACCGCCACCACGCCCTGCAGCAAACCGGGCAGGTGGTGGTCGGTCACCAGCACCTGCAGGCCCAGCGCTTTGGCCGCTGCCACGCCGTCGAAGCTGGCAATGCCGTTGTCCACCGTGATCAACACGTCGGCGCCGCTGGCCTTGACGCGTTCGGCAATCGGCGGGGTCAGGCCGTAGCCGTCAATCACCCGGTCGGGCACCAGATAGCTGACGTGTTGTGCACCCAGCAGCTTCAGGCCCCGCACACCGACCGCGCAGGCGGTCGCACCATCGCAGTCGTAGTCGGCCACGATGCACAGGCGCCGGTGGGCGGCCATCGCGTCGGCCAGCAGCACGCCCGCCGCCCGCGCCTGGGTAAGTTGCTCGGGCGGCAGCAGTTTGCCCAGGCCATCGTCCAGTTCGTCGGTGCCCTGAACGCCGCGTGCCGCGTACAGCTGGGCGAGCAGTGGGTGGATACCGGCTTGTTCTAAGGCCCAAGCGGTACGGGGCGGGGCGTCGCGCACTGTAATTTTCATAGCGACTCCACCAGACTCGACAAAGGCTTGGCGCCGAAAATGCTTGAAAACCGCTGCCACAGGCTGTTCTTGCCGCTGCTGCGCCAGGTCTGGGCGGCATGGTCGCCACACAGGGTGAGTTGCACTGGCTCGCCCCGTTGTGCCCGCCGCAGCAAGGCCTGCACCGCGCCCGCGTCGACGGCCTGCCAGGCGGCGCGCCAGGCGTCGGCGTCGTCATGCCGCGCGGCGGCGGTCAACCGGGTTTCGATGGTCAGGATCGGGTTGGGCGGTACGGGTGCTTCCAGCACACCTGCGCCGGTGAGCCAGAAGGAGTTGACCACCGGCAGGCCACGCTGTTCGCGCGCGTCATTCAATGGGTGGGTGTAGAGCAGCATCTGCATCTCGTTTTGCAGGCGCCGCAGGGTCGCACCGGTGGGGCTGGACGCGTCGGGCAGCCAGGTGTTGATATTGCGTCCCACCACCCTCTCCAACGACGCGGTGGGCAGGGTGCGGAACACCTCGCCCATGGCCAGCCACGCGCCGGGCTGGTTCAGGTAACGCAGGGCAATGCCGTCTTCTTCAAAGTAGGGTTGCATCGCTGCCAGCAGGGCCCGAGATTCACCCTCCTGCAAATGCAGCGCGTCCGGGTTGCCCATCAGGATGCGGTCGGTTCCCACCTGCCAGTGGCACGGTTTGACCCAGGCGCAGGGCGTGCCCCAGGTCTGGCTCTCGAAAGCCGCCCAGGGCGTGTGGCCTGGCGTGTCGGGCAGACCAAGGGCGCGGGCCACGGCCACCTCGCTGGGCATGGCGGGTTGGGTGTCGCCCAGCGCCACCCGTTCGCCGGGTTGCAGACGCGACAGCAACAGCTGCAAATGGGGCAGTTGCAACCCGGGCAGAGCGGCTTGCAGGGCGGGGGAGCGGCGGGTGGCCGCGGGAATCAGCAGGTGCGTGAGCCGGTGAGGGGCTGTGTCGGGCAGAGGCGCGGTGGAGGGCATGGGGGTATTGTCCGGGATGCAACAATCCGGGGATGCAACTTCCATTCGAGCTGAACCTGGGTTGGCGCTACACCCGCGCCGGACGGGCCACGCGCCGCAACGGCTTTATCTCCTTCATTTCCGGTGTGTCCATGCTCGGGATTGCCTTGGGTGTGGCGGCGCTGATCATCGTGCTGAGTGTGATGAACGGCTTCCAGAAAGAGGTGCGCGACCGCATGCTGGGTGTGGTCTCTCACATCGAAATTTCCGCGTCCGGCGGCGCCGCGCTGCCCGACGTGGCGCGCACGCTGGCCGAAGTCAAACGCAACCCGGCGGTGGTGGGCGCGGCCCCCTTCATCGCCGCGCAGGCCTTGCTGGCGCGTGGCGAAGACATGAAAGGCACCCTTGTGCGAGGTGTAGACCCCGCCCGCGAGCCCGAGGTCACGGACATCGTGGGCGCGAACAACGCCGCGCTGGCCAGGCTCGTGCCGGGTGACTTTGGGGTGGTGCTGGGTGGTGAGCTGGCCCTGAACATGGGCGTGCGCGAGGGCGACCGCGTCACGCTGGTGGCACCCAGTGGCCAGGTCACACCCGCGGGTGTGGTGCCGCGGCTGAAACAAATGCAGGTAGTCGGTACCTTCAACTCGGGCCACTACGAGTACGACTCGGCACTGGTGCTGATGCACGTGGACGACGCCGCCCGGATCTTCCGGCTGGAGGGGCCAACCGGCGTGCGCGTCAAGCTCAACGACCTGCACCAGGCGCGCTTGGTCGGCGCCGAGATGGCGGGCAGCCTGACAGGCGGCCTGGTCGTGCGCGACTGGACCCGCCAGAACGCCACCTGGTTCTCTGCGGTGCAACTCGAAAAACGCATGATGTTCATCATCCTGACGCTGATCGTCGCGGTGGCGGCCTTCAATCTGGTCAGTACCCTGGTGATGAGCGTGACCGACAAGCGGGCCGACATCGCCATCCTGCGCACGCTGGGCGCCAGCCCGCAAAGCATCATGGGAATTTTTGTGGTGCAGGGCGCGGCCGTCGGGGTGGTGGGCACCTTGGGCGGCCTGCTGCTGGGGTTGGGCGTCGCCTTCAACATCGACGTGCTGGTGCCGGCGCTGGAGCGGCTGTTCAATGCCAGCTTTTTGCCGCGGGACATCTACCTGATCAGCCGCATGCCGAGTGAGCCGCTGGCCAGCGACATCCTGCCAGTGGCCATCATTTCGCTGGTGCTGGCCTTCTTGGCCACCATCTACCCGAGCTGGCGCGCCAGCCGGGTGAACCCGGCGGAGGCGTTGCGCTATGAATGACGCTGTTCTCCAGGCCACCGGCCTCACCAAACGCTTCACCGAAGGCCGGCTCGACGTCACCGTGCTGCAGGGCGTGAACCTAGCAGTGCATGCCGGCGAAACGCTGGCGATTGTGGGGGCTTCTGGCTCCGGCAAAAGCACCTTGCTGCACCTGCTGGGTGGCCTCGACGCACCGACCAACGGCAGCGTGGTGCTGAAAGGCCAAGACCTGTCCCGCCTCTCGGCCACAGAGCAGGGGCGCATGCGCAACCAGCACCTGGGTTTTGTCTACCAGTTCCACCACCTGCTGCCCGAGTTCAGCGCGCTGGACAACGTGGGCATGCCGCTGCGCATCCGCCGCGCTGCGCCAGACAAGTGCGCCGACGCGGCCGCCCGCATGCTGGCCACCGTGGGCCTGCAGGACCGGGTGCACCACCGGCCAGCCGAACTCTCGGGCGGCGAACGCCAGCGAGTGGCGATTGCGCGCGCGCTGGTGACCCAACCCGCCTGCGTGCTGGCCGACGAACCCACCGGCAACCTCGACCGCGGCACCGCCAACGGCGTGTTCGACCTGATGCTGCAACTCGCCCGTGACCAGGGCACGGCCTTTGTCCTGGTCACGCACGACGAGACATTGGCTGCGCGCTGCACCCGCCAGCTGCGGCTGGTGGGTGGGGTGTTGCAGGGCTGAGGACGAGGCCTCAGCCGAGCGCACCGCCATCGGCATCGCGAGCCCCACTGCAGTGCCCTTGGCCGGAAGCGTCAGGTAAAAACCACCTTGCAAGCTTCACGAGCGATTAAAAAGCCAGATTTCAGATGAAATCAGGATGAGCCCCGGTAGAGCCTCATGAGTTTGCTACTTAAAAAATAGCAAACCACGGGCCTGTCAGCCCATCACCATGGGTTCGGCTGCCGACTGGCCCACCAGCGTGATGGAAAAGTCGTCAATGGCCAAGCCGTCGTCCGCACCAGCGGCATCGAAACCGATCCAGCGTATCCAGAGCGTGGCACCGTTAGCGATCGACAACGCTTCAATGGAGTCACTCAGCGCGATGCGGTTGGCGGCGGCATTGCCATTGAGCGCGCCCGTAGTGCCTGTAGAAACTGGTGCTACAAAGTCGAGCGAATTGAATTCGATCCAAGTACCGGTGGTGAGTGAGGTGGCGTCTAGGCTGTATTGGAAGTCCAGTCTGTCGTTGCGACCTGTAGCGCCCAGCCGCCACTGCTCCCCCACATAGGCTATGTCCACCTGGGCCACGCTCTGGCCGAGGGTGTTCTGAAATGAGGCGCCAAAAGTGGGTATGAGATTGCCTGATTGCAGGCCACCGAGCGCCCGCTCGGTGGAGCTGGCTACGCCAAAGCTGTAAGTATCCCCGCCATTGCCAGAGCCTGTGCCTGCGCTGTAGGTGGTGTTGGCGTTGGCGCCGCTTTCAGCGAATACGAAGCCTCCAGGCAGAGGATTGCTGCCTGTGCCGGTACTGACCAAGGTGTCGAAGTTCTGGCTAAGGGTCATCTGGCCCACCACAGGGCCGACTGCGGCCGTGCTGAAGTTGAGCTGACCGTTGTTGATCAAGCCGGCATAGTCGTTACCCGACAGGTCTTCAATGGCCCCCGCGTCGATGCGCACCGCGTACGCAGTACCAGCAGCCAGGTCGATTGCAGGGTTGAGGGTGATCATGTTGCCAGCGACCATGATGTCTGTAGCGCCGAGCACGACGTCACTGCCGCCTGCAGTGGGTGTGATTCGGATTGCACCGCTGCTGCCGAGTCGCACTGGCTCGCTGAATGTCAACACGATGTTGGCACCCACAGCGACGTTCGTTGCGTCGTCGGCCGGAGTGCTGGACATCAAGGTGGGGGCCAGCACGTCGGCCGGTGGCGCGACCGGGCTACCGGCCTCGCTGTTCAGCCGCAGGCCAATCACCACCGGGTCGTGGTCGGACGAACGGTACGGGTCGTTGCGGTCCAGATTGATGTTGACGCTGCCGTCGCCGAACTCGTCGTTGTAGTCCAGCGCGACCTGTTCGTCGGCGTTGATGTTGAAGTGGGCAAAGCCGGTGATTTCACTGCCGAGGCCCCGGGTCAGGATGTGGTCCAGTGAACCGCGCAGGCCGTCGAAGAGGTAGCTGTAGTCGCCGGGGTTAGCGGCCAGTGTGTAGCCCGCGCCTTCCAGGAAGGTGACGGGTGCTTCCCGGCGGTAGCTGTTCAGGTCGCCCACCAGCAGGTAGTCGCCGTCGGTGGCGCCGGTCGGGTTGGTGTTGAGCCAGTCGTTCAACTGCTGGACTGCCGCCAGTCGGGTAGCATTGAACTGGCCGGCACCGTCGCCCAGGTCGGCATCGGCGCCGGTACCGGTGCCACCCTTTGACTTGAGGTGGTTGACCACCACGGTGAACTGTTTGCTGTCGTCGTTCAGGTAGCCAAAGGTCTGTGCCACCGGCAGGCGGTTTTGCGCTGCGAACGCGCTGTAGGTGGTGGTGTTGGGCGTGGCGGCCAGGCCCAGGGGCTGAACCACGGTCTGGTCGTACACGATGCCGACGCGGATGGCATCTGTGCCGGTGGCATGGCCGCCAATGGCCGCAAAACGGTTGCTGCCGGCGGCGGCATTCAGCGCATTGACCAGGCTGGCCAGGGCCCCGGCATCGCCGTTGTTCTGCAACTCGTTCAGGCCAAACACATGGGCACCGGTGGCCAGCATGGCGGCCACGATCTTGGCCTGTTGCTGGGTGAACTCGGCGGTGTTGGTGGCACCACGACCCTCATGAACAACGCCCGAGGGGTTGGTGAAGGTGGCGGTGCCCAGCGTGGTGAAGTAGTTCAGCACGTTGAAGCTGGCGACTTTGACTTCTGCGCCCGCGCCCACGTCGGGTGCCGGCGTTGCGGGTGGGCGGGGGTTGGCGGTGAGGTTGACGTTTTGTGTGGGTGTCAGGTCATAGGTACCAAAACTGAAGCCCAGCACACCTGTGACGCTGGAGGTGGTGTCACCCACACGGATGAAATTGACCGGGCCACCCACGACGCCACCGTCGCCGAGCGCCGTGCCATTGGCCATGCCGTCGTTGGTGGTGTCGCGCAGGATGCGGGTGCCGCTGTTGAGCGCGACCAGGGACGGGTTGGAAGCGCTGCTGCCGTCGTCGATCTGGATGCTGTTGCGGGCCAGAAAATCAAGGTAGGCGGTGTTGCCGCTGACGCTGGGCGCATTGACTTCAGTGAACTGGAATGGCACCGCGTCGGCGTACAGCGTGGTTTCACCAAAGCGGGCAAAGGTGAAGGTGTCGGCCACAAACAAGGCGTTGCCGCTGGTGGACTGCACGGTGATGTACTCGCCTTCATGGCGTTCCAGCGTGCTGTCAATGGCAATCGGCAGCGTGACAACACGCGCGGCTTCCAGGTTGGCGGCGGTGCCGTCAAAAACAACCGACAGGCTGCTGGCGGTGTAGGTGATCTGGGTCTGGCCAAAGCTCTCGGCCACCACGCCGCTCAGGCGCACGATGTCGCCGATGCTGCTGGCATCCACCGGCGAGGTGCCGGTGTAGGCCACGGCAATGCCTTCGGAGGTGAGCACATTGCCGTCGCGGTCGGCGGTTTCCTCCATCAGGTAGAACAGGTTCTGGCCGGGCACCCAGGCGGTGACGCGGGCCTGTACCGTGACGGTCTGACCAACCAAGGACGAAGCAGCCC
>CAZANT010000107.1:0-7902 GCA_964486575.1 uncultured Burkholderiaceae bacterium
CACGGCGGCATTGGCGTGACCGACGAGTACATCGTCAGCCACTACTTCAAGAAACTCACCCAGCTTGAAATGACGCTGGGCGATAGCCTGCACCACCTGGGGGAGGTGTCGGTGCGCATGCAGGACACGGCAGGCGTGTTCGCCTGAAGGGGCAGCCCGCTACTTGGCGGGCCGGGTGAGCACCAGGCCCAGCTCCAGCGCGGCCTCCACCACCTTGGCCAGCGGCGGCTGGTAGCCGTCGCGTATCCAGCGCATCGCAATGTGCACCACGCCGCCAATCACGCCGGTTTGAAGCAACGGGTTAGGGGCCGTGTTGCCAGGGGCGATGACCTCGGCCGCCGCCGCACCCATTTGGGTCAATGCTTCGTCAAACGCCGCGTCCACCGCGGGGCTGACGCCGCGAATTTCCATCAGGAACACCCGTGCTGGCCGCGGTTGCGCCTGCAATGCCGAAAAGTACGCGCTCAGCATTGCTCGGCCACGGGCGGTGGGGTCACCGCCCGCCGCTTCCGCCGCTTCGGCAATCTGCAAGAAGAGCTGGGCGTTGACATGGTGGTAGCAGGCCATCAGCAGCGCTTCGCTGCTCTCGAAAGATTCGTAAAAGTAGCGTTCGGTCAGGCCCGCCTCGGCGCACACCGCCTTGACGGTAGAGGCGCGGTAACCGCGCTCACCATAGGTCTCGATGGCGGCATCGATCAGTTGCGCCCGGCGTTGCGCCCGGCGCTCGTCCAGCGCCATGCCCCGATAGGGTCGGGCGGCGTCGGGGCTGGGTTCAATCGGGGGTTGCTTTGGCACGTCGCAATTGTGACATGATGTCTTGTCAATTTATTTGACAATGTTCCATGTCAGAAATTAGAAGGTCAATCCCCATGGTCGCCACGCCCCCCAAAGCCCCGTTGGACGTTCTCATAGTTGGCGCCGGTTTGTCCGGCATCGGTGCTGCCCGGCACCTGCAGAAAAACTGCCCGGGCAAGACGTTTGCGCTGCTGGAGGCACGCGCGGCGCTCGGCGGGACCTGGGACCTGTTCCGCTATCCCGGCATCCGCTCCGATTCCGACATGCACACGCTGGGCTACAGCTTCAAACCTTGGACGGCCGCCAAAGCGATTGCCGATGGCCCGTCCATCCTGAACTACATCCGGTCTGCCGCCGAAGAAACCGGCATCACCGACCACATTCGCTACCGCCACAGGGTCAAACGCGCCGCGTGGTCCTCGGCCGAGGCCCTGTGGACCGTGGAATGCGAACACACGCTGGACGACCAGGTCAAAACCGTGCAGCTGCAAACCCGGTTTCTGTACCTGTGCAGTGGCTACTACAGCTACGCTGAAGGTTATGCCCCCAGCTTTGAAGGCCAGGCCGACTTCCGGGGTCAGGTCATTCACCCGCAGTTCTGGCCAGAGAACCTGGACTATGCCAACAAACACGTGGTGGTGGTGGGCAGCGGCGCCACGGCAGTGACGCTGGTCCCCTCCATGGCGGAGAAAGCAGCCCATGTGACGATGCTGCAGCGCTCACCGACCTACGTGGTGAGCCGGCCTGGCCAAGACGGTCTGGCCCTGGGAATGCAGCGCTTCCTGCCGCACCGGGTGGCCTACACCCTGACCCGCTGGAAAAACGTGGCACTCAACATCTTCTTTTTCCAGCTGGCACGCCGTCGGCCCGAGGGCGTGAAAAAAGTGCTGGTCGGGCTGGCGAAGAAACAGGCTGGCAGTGGGGTCGACGCAACCCATTTCACACCCAAATACAAGCCCTGGGACCAGCGCGTGTGCGTCGTGCCCGACGGTGACTTGTTCCGCCAGCTGCGCGCAGGCAAAGCCAGCGTGGTCACCGACACCATCGACAAGTTCACGCCCACCGGGGTGCGTCTGAACTCCGGTCAGGAACTGAAGGCCGACATCGTCGTCACCGCCACCGGCCTCAAGCTCAACGCCCTAGGAGACATTCAGGTGACGGTCGATGGCCGCTCCTGCAACGCCAACCAGTCGCTGGTATACCGGGGCATGATGCTCAGCGGTGTGCCCAACATGGCGATGGCCTTTGGCTACACCAACTCGTCGTGGACGCTCAAGGCCGACCTGACCGCCGAGCGGGTCTGCCGGTTGATCAACCACATGGATGCCAAAGGCCTGCGCGCCGCCGTAGCCCAGCCAGGCAAAGACGTGGCGCCGCTGCCCTTTTTGGAACTCAGTTCAGGCTACGTCCAACGCGCGGCCCAGGTCCTGCCCCAGCAGGGCTCGCGCCGCCCCTGGCAGGTCTACCAGAACTACCTGCTGGACATGATCAGCATCCGCTACAGCCGCATCGCCGATGGCGTGGTCCAGTTCTCCCGCTGAAAGAATCCCATGAATCTGCACAACACAGTCGCTGTCCTCACCGGTGCGGGCAGCGGCATTGGCCGCGCGCTGGCCCTGCGCTTGGCCCACCAGGGCTGTCACCTTGCACTGGCCGACATCAACCCGGCTGCGCTGGCAGAAACAGCCGGCATGGCTCAGGCGCTGGGCGTTCGCGTCAGCCAGCACCCGCTGGATGTTGCAAGCCGTGAGGCCGTGGCGGCCCTGCCTGGAGCGGTCTTGGCGGCGCACGGCCAGGTGGACCTGCTCATCAACAACGCCGGTGTGGCCATGGCTGGCACCTTTGAGCAGGTCACTGAGCGCGACTTTGACTGGCTGATGGACATCAACTTCCATGGCGTGGTGCGCCTCACCCGGGCTTTTTTGCCGCTGCTCCAACAGCGCCCGGTCGCACGCATCGTCAACCTCTCCAGTTTGTTTGGCCTGATCGCACCGCCCGAGCAGTGCGCCTATTCGGCGAGCAAGTTCGCGGTGCGCGGCTTTTCCAACGCGCTTCGACACGAGCTGGCCATGACAGGCTCGACCGTGGGTGTCACCGTGGTGCACCCCGGCGGCGTGGCGACACAGATCGCCAGTAGCGCCCGCATGGCTGAATCCCTGTCGGCGGCCGACGTCGCGAAGCGCCAGGCGTTGAGCAAAAAGCTGCTGCGCATGCCGCCAGAGAAGGCGGCGGCCATCATCGTGCGCGCGGTGGAGCGCGACAAGGCCCGCGTACTCGTTGGCTTGGACGCCTGGATGGGCGCCCTCATCGAACGCCTGATGCCAGTGAATTACTGGAACCTGTTGGGCCGGGGACTCAAGCTGTGAATGCCGTGTTGTGGACCTTGGGCGGCCTCGCCGCTCTGATGGCAGGCCTGGCGGTGTTCGCCTGGACCACCAACCGACGCATCGACGCCGGCTTCAAACCCCAAGGCCGTTTCGTCGACGTTCCAGGTGCCCGCCTGCACGTGGTGGACCGCGGCACCGGCCCGGCGATCCTGCTGGTGCACGGGTTGGGTGGCCATGCGCGCCACTTCACCTACGGTGTCGAAAAACTGCTGTCGGCCCGGTTCCGTGTGCTGGCGGTGGACAGGCCTGGCTCTGGCCATTCGCAGCGCCATGCCGGTGCCAGCGCGTCCATGGCGTCCCAAGCCGATGCGCTGGCAGCGCTGCTGGACCAACTCGGCGTGTCGCAGGCCACCGTGGTCGGGCACTCGCTGGGTGGCGCTATTTCGCTGATGCTGGCCGCACGCCATCCGCATCGTGTCAAGGCCCTCGCGCTGATCGCACCGCTGACCCTGACCCCCGAAGGCCTGCCCGCACCGTTTCGTGGCCTGGACATCACGCAACCCGCGCTGCGCAAATTTGTAGCCTGGACTTTCGCCGTCCCCGGCTTCATCGCCCGCAGCCCGGCCATCATGAAAACCCTGTTCTCTCCCGAGACACCGCCGAAAGACTTTGCCACCCGGGCTGGCGGCCTGATGAGCCTCAAGCCCTCGCAGTTCATTGCCGCGTCCACCGACCTGGCCGCCATTCCCGACAGCCTGCCCACGCTGGAAGCGAGCTATGCCCAACTCAAACTGCCGGTGGCCATGCTCTACGGCACAGGCGATCAGGTGCTGGACCCGCAACTGCATGCCCACGCCTTTGTGGCCCGAGTGCCGCACACCCAATTGACCCTCGTGGACGGTGGGCACATGCTCCCGGTGACGCAGGTGACGCGCACGGCGGCTTTCATTGAGGCGGTCGCACTGCCAACCTAGACCCACTGGTTACCAGTTGTAAGAGACCCCACGCTCGGTGTTGTCACGGGAAGCCCACAGAATGGGGTTAACCCGAAACACCGAGGAGTTGTTATGCGTCCATGGTTGTTGGCTGTGCTGCTCACAGGGACGGCAGCCACAGTGTCTGCGCAGGGCATTGCGTGGCAAACCTTGCAGGAAGAAGCCGTCACGCTGAACCAACGCGGGCAGTACGCTCGCGCCGTGTCTGTGGCCACCAAGGCGCTCGAACTTGCCAAGAACAGCGTCCCTCCCAGTCCGCAGGCAGAGGTGGACAGCAGCGCCCAGTTGGCATTGGCCTATTCAGGCAACCGCCAACCCAATGAGGCAGAGCCGCTGTTTACACGCTACCTCGACGCTGAAAAAACCCGGCTGGGCGCCGAAACGCCGGAATATGCCGCCGCCCTGGCGCTGGTGGCCGACGCCTACCAACGAGACGGGCAAACCGCCAAGTCGTTGGCACTGGTGGCGCCTTCCCTGAAGATCCGGGAAGCCACTCTGGGACCGTCGCATCCCTTGGTGGCGCAAAGCCTTTCTCAATTGGCTCTGGCGTACGAGTCGCAAGACCAGGCGGCACTGGCCGAGCCGCTGTACCGCAAGGCCCTGGCCATCCAGACCAGCGCCAGCAAGCCAGACGCACTGGCTGTGGCGAGCAACCAGCAGCGGTTGGCCCGCCTCTACACCCGTCAGAACCAGTTTTCGCAGGCCGAACCGTTGTTGCTGGCATCTCTCGCCACGCGGGAAAAGTTGCTCGGGAAAACCCATCCCGATGTGGCAGTCAGTCTGACCGATCTGGGCGCCTTGTACGCCGCACAAGGGCAGCACCTGCGTGCTGCAGAGCTGCACAAACGCGCTTTGGCTATTCGTGAACAAACCCTCGGCGTTTCCCACCCGGAGGTGCTTGCCAGTCTGGACGCCTTGTCGAAAGCCATGGACCAGTCAGATCGCATGGGTTTGGCGATTTACTACGCGAACCGGGCCATTGACCTGCGTGCAACCGCTACCCGGTAACGTTCGCCACCGGCAGGCGGGTCTGTAAGCCCTCGCTCACGGCCAAGGTACAGCCAGTAATGCGCCACTGTCCGTCGGGCTGGCGTTGCAAACTGTACAACGCAATCCACAATGCCCCGTCGGGCCCGGCGAGTTGCAACCGCTGCAGAACAGCTTTGCCGGCGGGCTCTGGTTTGAAGAAGGTTACGGTGGACGGCTGGAACAACGGCGCGTAGCCAATGCGCGCCATCTCCATGAAACGCTTGGGGGTGCTGAATGCTTTGCGGATCTCAGGGCTGGCGAACGAAAATGCCTTGACCGCGTCGCCTTGAGCGAAGGCCGCCAACTGGGCCGCAACGACGGTCTGCACGGCTTTGGCGTCGGCCGCCGGCACCGGTTTATCTGCGGCATGGCTGCAGCCTGCGGCCACCGCCAGAAACCATGGCCACAACAGATACCAGCCTGTTTTGGCAAAGCGGTTCAGCATGCACAGCTCCTAGGGTTAGGGCGTGAATCATGCAGGATTTTGGCACCCGCCGCCTGCCTGCTCGACCCACAGGGCATGCGCTACAGTCTGATTTTTGCCAACATCGCCTTGCCCATGCCGCTCGAAACCATTGAAATCAACCCCAGCAGCCCGGCCACCGCCTGCGTGATCGTGCTGCACGGCCTCGGCGCCGATGGCAACGATTTTGTTCCCGTGGCACACGAACTGGACTTGCGCGCGGCGGGCGCAGTGCGTTTCGTGTTTCCCCACGCACCGACCCGGCCGGTGACGATCAACGGCGGCTACGTGATGCGCGCCTGGTACGACATTCTGGGAACAGACCTCGTCCGGCGCGAAGACGAAGGTGGGCTGCGCACGTCGCAGGCGCAAATTGATGCCCTGATCGCGGCCGAAGTGGCGCGTGGCATCCCGGCGTCGCGCATTGTGCTGATGGGTTTCTCACAGGGCTGCGCCATGGCGCTGATGACCGGCGTGCGCCACAGCGAGCGCTTGGCCGGTATTGTGGGGCTGTCTGGCTATTTGCCACTGGCAGCGGCCACCGCCGCCGAACGCCATCCAGCCAACGCCGAGGTGCCCCTGTTCCTGGCCCACGGCCGCGTCGACCCGGTGGTGCCTTTGGCCCGGGCTGTGGCCTCGCGCGACGCGCTGCAAGCGCTGGGCTATGCGCCGGAATGGCACGAGTACGCCATGCCGCATTCGGTATGTGCCGAAGAAATCGCCGACATCAACCGCTTTTTGCTGCGCGTGCTGGGCTAAGGGGCCGACATGGCCATGCACAAAAACGCCTTGGTCTTGTTCTCCGGCGGGCAAGACTCCACCACCTGTCTGGCGCTGGCCCTGTCTCGCTACGAGCGGGTCGAGACCGTCGCGTTCGACTACCGTCAACGCCACAGCGTTGAACTGCAAGCGCGGTTGCAGGTGCTGGACCAGTTGAAGCAGCAGTTTCCGCACTGGGCTCCCAAGTTGGGCGAAGACCACCTGCTGGACTTGGCGGTACTCGGCCAAGTGAGCGAGACCTCACTTACGCGGGACACAGCGTTCAAGATGGAGAGCTCCGGCCTGCCGAACACCTTTGTGCCGGGTCGCAACCTGCTGTTTCTCACTCTGGCGGCAGCGCTGGCCTACCGGCGCGACCTGGAAGTGATCGTCACTGGCGTCTGCGAAACCGACTTCTCTGGCTACCCCGATTGTCGCGATGACAGCATGAAGGCAATGCAACTCGCGCTGTCGCTGGGCATGGACAAGCGCTTTCTGATTGACACCCCTTTGATGTGGATAGACAAGGCCCAAACATGGGCTCTGGCGCATCAACTCGGCGGGCAGCCGCTGATTGACCTGATCGTCGAGCACACCCACACCTGCTATCTGGGCGACCGCGCGCACCGCCACGCCTGGGGCTATGGCTGCGGCAGCTGCCCGGCGTGCGAACTGCGCGCCGCCGGCCACGCGCGCTACACCGCGGGCGTGGCGCTCAAATTGTAAGCAGCGGGTGCACCGCTGGGCTGCGGCGTGAGCACCCACTGGCGGTTGTGATAGGCAGCCACGCCAGGCCGGTGGGCAATCGATACCAGGGCACCGCCAGTGGCCTGAACCAACGCCCGTAAACGTTGGTAAAGCACCGCTTCGGCGGCCTCGTCCAAAGCGCTGGTGGCCTCGTCGGCAAACACCCACTTCGGCCGTTTGAGCAGGACCCGTGCCACCGCCAGGCGCTGTTGCTCGCCACCAGAGAGCTTTTGACCCCAGGCGTCCTCCTCATCGAGGCAGTCGGCCAACTCAGGCAACAGCGCGTCTGTGAGCACCTGCTTCAGCACCGCGTCGCTGTACTGGGCGGCGGGTTGGGGGTAAGCCAGCGCGTCGCGCAACGGGCCGTTGGGGAAGTAGGGGCGCTGCGGCAGGAACATGCTGTCGTCCGGCAGGTTCACCACCCCAGTGACATGGGGCCAAATGCCCGCCAGCGCCCGGAAGAGGGTGGACTTGCCGCTGCCCGAAGGCCCCTGCAGCAACACCGCCTCGCCCGGCGCGGCGCGCACCGTGGCGTTGGCAAGCAGCACCCGGCCGTCGGGCAGGGTCAAGCCCAGGTTACGGGCTTGCAGCGTGCTGTCACCCACTTCAGTATCAATAGCAATATCTCTAGATTTCACCTTGGCTAGGCGACTAAACGATGCTTCAAACCCGGTCAAACGGTCGGTCGTGGCTCGCCAGCTGGCCAAGCTGGCATAGTTGTCGACGAACCAGCTCAGCGAGTCCTGCACCCGGCCGAAGGCGGACGAGATCTGGATCAGCTCGCCCA
>CAZANT010000108.1:0-7874 GCA_964486575.1 uncultured Burkholderiaceae bacterium
AAGTGCTGACTGCAACTGGCCTGGGCGGTGCTTCGGCAGGTGTCTTGGCACCGGTTGGCGATGCGTTCTTCCCAGCCATCGAGCCAATCACCAACCTGATCCAGGAAGCGCCAATCGCTGGCCCAATCGCCTTGGGTTCGGTGGGCAAGTTCCTGTAATCAGGGATTCGTCTCGGCAAAACAAAAGGGGCCTTCGGGCCCCTTTTTCGTTGTGATGCGTCGATTCTGTTTGAAAGGCTTACTTCAACGTCAGTATCCAAGCGACCACTTTTTGGGCATCGGATTGGGTAATGATCTGTGGTGGCATGGCATTGGGCCCCCACTGGCCGCCGCCGCCTGTCAAAACTTTCTTGGCCAAGCGCTCTTGGGCCGTTTTATCGCCCCGGTAGCGGGCGCCGATTTGTTTGAACGACGGCGCGTTGAAGTGGCGGTCCACGGCGTGACACTCCATGCAGTTTTGCGCACTGGCGATCCTCAGGCTGGCATGGGACAGGGAGGGCACGCCCAAAGACAAAGCGGTCAATAGCAGTGCTGCAGAATTTTTGTACAACATCAAGAGACTTTCAAATGCTAAGCGAGCGGGGATGCCCAGTGGTCAGAACCCAGGTTTTACGGCTCCCCAGTGACTGCACCTTTGAGAACGTCTTTGTCGCCGTAGACCGTGACAAACACGCCCATGGTTCGACCATTGACCAGTTTCTGATTTTGGCTGAATGGGCCTGAACTGCGGGTGGCCTCCATGTTGAGGGTCACGTAGTTGATGTCCCCATACTGTTTGCGCGCCTCGCCCCAACGCACCGCACCGCGCAAGCCTTGTGGCCCCACGTAGTCGTCTGCAGCCAAGCTCTTGCCATTCTTGTCTTTGGGCGGCTCGCCAGTCTGCACCACGATCCGGTACATGCCTGGTTTCAGGTTTGTAACCTGAAACTGGCCTTTGGCGTCCGTCAGCACCTTCACGCGAGTTGCCACGTTGTCGGGCTGGTCGATAAAGACCTCAGCGTTCTTGAGAACACGCTCGCGGGGCTGTTTGGCATGGCTGTTCGGTGCGGTGAGCAATGTCAATGCGCAGAGACTGACGGCGACCAGTGGGAATTTGACGAACATGGTGGGACTCCTGGCACTACAACGGCAAATACGGATGTGTGTGACCCCAAACGGCTCAAAAAGTTTTGTGACCGACACTGGAAACCCTGGCTCTGGACTGATCTGGCGTCAGCGAGACGCACCCAGCCAGCCCCAGCGCGCTGGTCAAGAACGGTCTACTGCGCGCTGGCGACCGAAGCCAACGCCGCTGCGGCAAGTTGCGGCCGCATGGCGGCTGCGGTGCGCTCGAACAACGGCCGGGCTGCCGTTGACACAGGAATTGCCTCGCTTTGGCGGGCCAGCAACAACGGGTCCTGGTGCACCCCATTGACACGGAACTCAAAGTGCAGGTGCGGACCGGTCGCCCAACCGGTGGAGCCAACCGCGCCAATCGTCTCGCCTTGGTCAATGCTTTGGCCTTTGCGAACATTGATGCGGCTCAGGTGGGCATACACCGTGGTGTGGTTGTTGCGATGCTTGATGAACACCACGTTGCCAAAGCCACCTTGACTTCCGGCGAAGTCGACCACGCCACTGCCTACCGCACGCACGGGCGTACCGGTTGGCGCAGCATAGTCCACACCCAGGTGGGCACGCCAAGTTTTCAGGATGGGGTGGAAACGCATCTTGAAGCCGCTGCTCATGCGCGAAAAAGCCATGGGCGATGCGAGGTAGGGTCGGCGCAGGCTTTGGCCGTCGAGCGTGTAGTACGCGCCCTTTTGCCCTGGTTCTTGAAACCAGATGGCTTGGAAAGTCTTCCCGTTGTTCACAAACTCAGCGCTCAGCACACGGCCGGTACGCACCGGCTCTCCGTCGGCTTCCAGCGTTTCGTAGACCACGGAGAATCGGTCCCCCTTGCGCAAGGCCCGATGGAAGTCGATTTCGCTGGAGAAAATCTCGGCCAGGTTAACGGCGATTGCGTCGGGGATGCGGGCGTCGTCGGTGGCGGCGAACAATGAGGTGCGGATGGTGCCGCTGGCCAGTTGGGTTGATGCGGTCAGTGGCGCAGTTTCAACGCGGGCCTGGAAGCCCTCGCTGGATTTTTCAATGACCAGGCGGTTGAAGCTGCCCTCGGCGTCGGTGTTCCAGCGGGTGATGAGCTTGCGCAAGCGATTTTGGTCATCGGCTTCGGCGGTGACTGAACGACCTGCCCGTCCCAGCACATGCTTTTGCATCGCAGCGTTGTTTCGCACAAAAGCCACGGCCTCCGCATCGTTGATGCCCAGGCGCGCCAGTAGGCTCTGGGCAGAGTCGGTGGAACGGGTGACCTCTGAACGGAACAGGTTGAAGCTGTGTACATCCAGCAAGGCGGCTTGAGGCTCGTAGGGCAGTGGCTGAACAGCCTCCACCACTTCGCGCACGGGCAGATCCGCCACGTCGGGGGCCAGCGAGGCCACGGCAAATGCGCCACCACCGCCGCCTAGCATGAGAGCGGCCAGCACGGTAGTGACCCGTTTGGGGTGGCGCTGGATGCTGCTGGAAATGAATTCGAATAGGGCGTGCCCGGCGGCAGTCAAACCATGTGCTTGCAATCTAATGTCCCCAACTTGGTTGTGCGGCAGCCCGAGGCTGGCGAATGGTTTGACCGCTTGACCGGCGCCAGCGTCCGGGCAACTAAAATCCAGAGCATCAAACCATGAAATGCGAGTCAAAAGAGTATATCGGCCTAGAGCGCCGGTGTGCGCCGAAAAACCCTATGAATACCGTACCCGACGAGACTTTGGCGCCCGCCACCACCAGCGCTGGCGTTGCCCACGCACTGCAGGTTAGCTTGCGCGGCTGCGACGAACTGCTGCCACGGGACGAATGGGTCCGGAAACTGCAGCGCGCCGAAACCAGCGGTCAACCGCTGCGCATCAAACTGGGCTTGGATCCGACCGCGCCAGACATTCATTTGGGCCATACCGTGGTGTTGAACAAGATGCGCCAGTTGCAAGACTTGGGCCACACGGTGATTTTCCTCATCGGCGACTTCACCTCAATGATCGGCGACCCCTCCGGCCGCAACACCACCCGCCCGCCGCTGACCCGGGAGCAAATCGCGGTCAACGCGCAGACCTACTACCAACAAGCCAGCATGGTGCTGAACCCGGCCAAGACCGAGATTCGTTACAACAGCGAGTGGTGTGACCCGCTGGGTGCCCGCGGGATGATCGAACTGGCTTCCCGGTACACGGTGGCGCGGATGATGGAACGAGACGACTTCAGCAAGCGCTTCAAGGAAGGGCGCTCGATCTCGGTGCACGAATTTTTGTACCCGCTGATGCAGGGCTATGACTCGGTGGCGCTGAAGAGTGACCTGGAACTGGGCGGAACCGACCAGAAGTTCAACCTGCTGGTTGGCCGGCACTTGCAAGCCGAGTATGGCCAAGAGCCCCAGTGCATTTTGACCATGCCGCTGCTGGAGGGGTTGGACGGCGCGGACAAAATGTCCAAGAGCAAAAACAACTACATCGGTATTTCAGAGGCACCAAACACGATGTTCGCCAAGGTTCTGAGCATCAGCGATGAGTTGATGTGGCGCTGGTTCACCTTGTTGAGTTTCAAAAGTCTGGAGGAGATTGCCGCGTTGCAGACCCAGGTCGCGGCCGGTCGCAATCCCAAAGAGGCCAAAGTGATGCTGGCTCGCGAGATCACCACCCGCTTCCACTCGGCTGCCGCAGCGGATGCGGCGGAACAGGACTTTGCCAACCGCAGCAAGGGCGGTGTGCCAGACCAGATGCCGGAAGTGGCGTTATCCGGCGCGCCGCTGGGCATCGGGGCCTTGTTGAAAATGGCCGGTCTTGCTCCCTCCACGTCGGAAGCCAATCGACTGATTGACGGCGGAGGCGTCCGGGTGGATTCCAGCGTGGTGAGCGACAAGGGCCTGAAGCTGAGTGCCGGCGCTTACGTGGTTCAGGTGGGTAAACGGAAATTCGCCAAGGTCACGCTTTCGGCATGAGCGACCGCTCACTCAGCGAACGATGATTTCAACCCGGCGGTTGCGTGGTTCGTCCACAAAATTGCCAGTAGGTACCGCTGGCTCGCGCTCACCCAGCGCGCGCACATCCACGATGGCACGGGTGAAGCCGCGTTCAGACAACAGACTATGCACCGCCTCGGCGCGGCGTTTCGAGAGGCGGTCATTGCCTGCGGCTGTGCCTGTGGTGTCGGTGTGGCCCACGATGGCGATCTCTGCACCGCTGCGCTGTTGGGCATCAAATATTGCATTGAACAATGCGATGCGGGACTCGGCCGTCAGCTCGGTGCTGCCCGCCTTGAAATACAAGGTGAACCGCTCGGGTTTGGCTGGAATGGCGTTCAGCAAGACACCGTAACGGCGCTTGATCTCGGCTGGATCGCCCTGCTCAAGCCGAGGCGCCTGCCGGTCACTCTGGGCGGCTGCAGCACTTTGGTAGGGCTTGGTCACCACGGTCGACTGGCCACTGTTGCCCGTGACCACGACGGATGACGGTGATCCATCGGGCTGGGGCAACAAGACCACGGTGGTGGTCGGGACCGTGGTGCGGCAAGCACAGCCCGTGGCCAGTGCACACGCTACCAGCAGGCCCCAGCCCGCCATCCGCTTGAACACAGCGCCGGTCATTGAACCGCTTCGTCCACCTGCACGATGAAGTCGGTACCTCGCACACCGATGGTGGCGGTTTTGGTGGTGACAGCGGCAGCGCCAGGATTGGCTTTGGAAATCAGGCCAGTGACCATGCGCAAGGAGCCTTGCAGCACAGAGACCAGCATATTGCCCTTGTGACTGACGTCGTCAAAGGCGAAGGTTTTCAACTCGATGCGGGTTTTCGGTCCCAGCACCAACGCAGTGCCGTCGCGCAGCACCAAGCTGGCCGAGCCGTTGGCACCGGTAACGACGCTGTCGGTCACGGTCACGGTGTCGCCTGGCTGCACAGCGCGTTCGCCGCGCGCGTCGACAACCCGCACATCGCCCTGCACCATCTTCAGGGTGCCGGCTTTGGCCTCGGCTTCCACCGCGGCCTGCGAGAGCCCCGCAGTGGCGCCCAACCACAAGGCCACGCACAGTAGAAAGTGTTTGGTTTTCACGAGGGTCACCTTAACGTCATTGGAAACGGGTTGTCAATAGCGGACTGTGGACGCAGAGACGCTCGACCCTGATGTTGGACGCGTTCTCTACGGCAGATGACTGGAATAAGCACTGGAACACGGCCCAGTTCCATCGATCAAATACTATAACTTTCATAGCAGCTTGTACAGATTTGACTGCGGCTGAAGACCAATTTCGTTAAAAATTTGATGCCTTAGGCTCAGGCGTAGGGGTTAGGGAAGCCCAGGCGGGCCAGCACCTCGACTTCGTGGGCCTCCATGGCGTCTGCATCCTGAGGGCTGGTTTCGTGGTCCCACCCCTGCGCATGGAGTGTTCCGTGCACCAGGAGGTGGGCGTAGTGGTCTTGCAGCGGCTTGCCCTGTGCCTGGGCCTCTGCGGCGACCACGGGCGCGCACAACACCAAATCGGCCAGAATGCGCGGCGTGGTGGCGTAGTCGAAGGTCAGCACGTTGGTGGCGTAGTCTTTTTGCCGGTAGTCGCGGTTGAGGGCGCGGGCCTCCTCGGCATCCACAATGCGCACCGTGATGTCGGCATCGCTGGCCAGGGCGTGGCGCACCCAGCGGGCCACCCCGTGGCGTGGCAAAGCGGCGCGGTGTTGGGCAGTGGCCTCGTTGGTACGACCCAAGGCGAACTGCAGCGACAGGTTGAGGTCCGGGCGTGGCGTGCGGGGCATGGCGGTCAGGCGGCTTCTTCCGGGCTGCGCTGGGCGTCGTAGGCGTCCACAATCCGCGCGACCAGCGGGTGCCGCACCACGTCCACGGTGGTGAAACGGCACATGGCAATGCCTTTGACACGCTTGAGTACCCGCTCCGCCTCGATCAGCCCACTGAGCTGGGTTTTGGGCAGGTCGATCTGGCTCACGTCGCCGGTCACCACCGCTTTGGCGCCGAAGCCGATGCGGGTGAGGAACATCTTCATTTGCTCGGGCGTGGTGTTCTGCGCCTCGTCCAGGATGACGAAGGCGTTGTTGAGCGTGCGTCCGCGCATGAAGGCGAGCGGTGCAATTTCCAGCGCCTGGCGCTCAAAGGCTTTCTGCACCTTGTCGAACCCCATCAGGTCGTAGAGCGCGTCGTACAGCGGACGCAGGTAGGGGTCAACCTTTTGGTTCATGTCGCCGGGCAAAAAACCGAGGCGTTCGCCGGCCTCCACCGCTGGCCGGGTCAGCACGATGCGCTGCACTGTGCTGCGCTCCAGCGCGTCCACTGCGCAGGCGACCGCCAGATAGGTCTTGCCCGTACCGGCCGGCCCAATGCCGAAGGTGATGTCGTTGCCGGCGATGCTGTCGAGGTAACGGCCCTGGTTGGGTGTACGGGCACGGAGGTCGCTGCGGCGGGTGGCGAGCGACGGGCCGTCGCCCGCGCCAGTGACCAGGTTGTCGCCGGCCAGCATCAGCTGCAGGGTGTAGGGCTCAATGGGTTTGGCGGCGATCTCGTACATCGCCTGCAAGACCTCCATCGCCTTGGTGGCGCGGGCCTTGGCACCGTCCACCTTGAACTGCTCGTGCCGGTGGGCGATTTTCACGTCCAGGGCCGCCTCGATGGTGCGCAGGTGCGCGTCGGTCGCCCCACAGAGGTTGGCCAAGCGGACGTTGTTGGGCGGTGAAAAGAGGTGGCGGAGAATCAAGCTGATAATTCCATGTCAATAAACGAGCGGGTAAGTAATGATAGGCAGATTGAGCGGCATCCTCGGCGACAAGAACCCGCCCCAGATCGTGCTGGACTGCCATGGCGTGGGTTACGAGGTCGATGTGCCCATGAGCACCTTCTACAACCTGCCGGCCCCCGGCGAGAAGCTGACGTTGCTGACCCACATGGTGGTGCGAGAAGACGCCCAACTGCTGTACGGTTTTGCCACCCACGACGAGCGCAACGCGTTCCGCCAACTCATCAAGATCTCAGGCATTGGGCCTCGCATGGCACTGTCGGTGCTCTCAGGTATGGCGGTGGCCGAGCTGGCCCAAGCCATCACCCGGCAAGAAGCGGGCCGCTTGGTCAAGGTGCCGGGCATCGGCAAAAAAACCGCCGAACGGCTGTTGCTGGAACTCAAAGGCAAGCTGGGCGTGGACATGGGCCTGCCAGTCAACCAAGCCGGCGACGCGCAAGCCGACATCCTGCAGGCGCTGGTGGCCCTGGGCTACAGCGACAAGGAAGCGGCGTTGGCGCTGAAAGCGCTGCCGGGGGATGTGGGCGTGAGCGAGGGCATCAAGCTCGCGCTGAAGGCCTTGGCCAAGTAAATCACCATGAGCATCCAAACCGACGACTTCGCACCCGCCCCGTCGCAACGGGTGGTGTCACCTGCCCCGACCTCGCCAAATGAGGAAGCGATCGAACGTGCACTGCGGCCCAAGCTGTTTGACGACTACGTGGGCCAAGCCAAGGCCCGCGAGCAGTTGGAGATTTTCATTGGCGCAGCCAAAAAACGCGGCGAGGCGCTGGACCACGTGCTGCTGTTCGGCCCGCCGGGTTTGGGCAAAACCACGCTGTCGCACATCATTGCCCACGAGCTGGGCGTGAACCTGCGCCAAACCAGCGGCCCGGTGCTGGAAAAGCCCAAAGATCTGGCCGCCTTGCTGACCAACCTGGAAAAAAACGACGTCTTGTTCATCGACGAGATCCACCGACTCTCGGCAGTGGTGGAGGAAATCCTCTACCCCGCACTGGAGGATTACCAGATCGACATCATGATCGGCGAGGGTCCGGCGGCGCGCAGCATCAAACTGG
>CAZANT010000109.1:0-7842 GCA_964486575.1 uncultured Burkholderiaceae bacterium
CAGTCAAGCCGCGCCACATGCAGGGTGCCATACAGCCACGACGTGCGGCCGTTTGTCTCGATGCGCCACAGCAGGCCGCGGTCCGTGGCGTTGCGCTGGGCCTGCGCCAGCTGGGCGGCTGTCGGCGTCGGTGCGGGCGGTGGGCAGGGGTCGGCCCAAGTGGGCGGCACCGTCACCAGCCATGCGCATAGCAGTCCACGGTGCCAGTGTCTCAACCCGGCGCGGCCAAACACGGTGTCAGGCATGGAACCAGTCCCTAGTTTTTTGGTGACAATGGATCATACGCAGCGCCGTTACCTGCGCCCTTGTCGGAGAGCCCCATGCCCTTCCCAACCCCGCCCCAGATGCGACAACGCGCGCGGTGCCTGGCCAGCCTGCTGTGGCTGCTGCCCATGCTGGCACTGGCCGATTGCGAGGTGAACGGCAAAGCGGTCAACCCCGCGAACGGCAACACCACGCAGGGCCTGACCGGCATCATGCGTTGCAAAGAACGCGACACCGGGCAGCTGCAGCGTGAACAGGAGCTGCGCGAGGGCAGGTGGGTGGGGCTGGTGCGTTTTTATGAAAAAGGGCGGCTGGCGCGCGAGCACAGCGTCAACGAAAACGGCAATCTGGAAGGCCGGCTGCGCGAATTCGGCACCAACGGCCAGGTGTTGCGCGAAGCCACCTACCGCAATGGCGACGAGATTGGCCTGTCGCGCGCCTTCCATCCCAGCGGGCGGCTCCGCCGCGTGGCACTGCATGACCCGGCCACCCGCAGCGAGTTGGCCATCGCGGAATTCACAGTCACTGGCCAATTGCGCGATCTGCGCTGCGCCGACCGGCCGGTGCTGGCCCCGGCGGTGGACGACGCGGCGCTGTGCGGCTTCACGTCACCGTCGGACCTGACCTTCCACCGAGACGACGGCCAGCCGACCGATCGCGTGCGCTTGGAGCGCGGCCAGCGGGTGCGGCAAGTCACGCTGGACGAAAACGCCAACCCGCGCCGCGTGACAGAAACCCAGGGGCAACGCCGGGTCGAACAGCAGTTCTCGGCGACCGGCGTGAAGCGACGCGAAGTGCACCGGTCGCTGGGCGAACGCGGCTCGGTGGTCACGCTGGACCAAACCTTCGCCGAGTCCGGCCAGTTGACGCTGGAGCGCCGCTGGAGAGACAACGGTGAGCTGCTGTCGGAGCGGCGTTTCCACCTCAACGGTCAACTACAGCGGCAAGAGGTCTACAGCGGCGCGGCCGACGCCCGCCAACTGAACACCACGGATTACGACGACGCGGGCGGCGTGGTCGCCGAGCGCCGCTACCGGATGGACCGGCGCGGCCGACAGCTGCCGGTGGGCGCCCACATCCGACGCAACGGCCAAGGGGTGGTGGTGAGCGAGTCGTTGTACGACGACGCCGGTCGGTTGCAGCGGGTGCGCGAGTGGGACGACACCGGAGCGCTGGCGCGGGACGACGAAGTGTTCGAAGACGGCTCCCGCAAGGCATTCAGCCGCTGAGGGTCTGGGCCGAGCCCAACGCCCCGTCAGGTTCCCACGCCCATCAAGACGCCTGAGACGCGGTGGCGACCTTCAAACCCGCACTGCGCCACTCGGGCAGACCACCGCGGAACCAGTAGACCTTGGTGTAGCCCGCCTTGACGGCGGCCATGCTGGCTTTGTAGCTCTTCCAGCATTCGGCGCCGTTGCAGGCGAAGATGAGTTCGGCATTGCGGTCGGGCCCCAGTTGGGCGGTGGGGAAGGTGTCAAGCGCGGGGTTGAAGTCCGCGTCTTTGGCGCTTTTCTCCACATACGGCATCAGCGTGGCACCGGGCACGTGGCCAGCCTTGAACTCGGCGTCGGTGCGGGTGTCGATGTAGCGGGCACCGGCTTGCACCATCTGGGCCACCTTGGCCGCGTCCACCACCGTGGCGCCCGGCAAGGCGCGGGGCGTGAAGTAGCCCAGCGTAGACACGTAGGCGAAGCTCTCGCTGGTCAGCGTGGTCAGCTTGCCACCCTCTGCACCGGGCAACTCACCACCGACCGCCGCGTTCAGCGCCGTGCGCAGCGCCTCAGCGCCGGGCTTGACGCCGTCCTTGATGGCCACACTCAGCGCAGGCGCGGGCTTGGACTCCAGCACCAAGCGCACCGGCTCGCCGGCGGCGACCCAGCGGTCAAACACGGTGCGCTCCACCGCCACCACGTCGCAGCGGCGGACCTGCAGGCAGGGCAGCAACGCCTCTTGATAGCGCGTTTCGTAGACACTGGCAAAGTGGCGTTTGACGGTGGTGTTGGCCGCATTCACTTCGCCACGCACCAGGTAGGTCACCACGCTGTCCTGCAGCGGCAGGCCAAGCTTTTTGCCACTGGCTTGCATCAGGTTGGTGATGGGGCTTTCTTTCAGCACCGCCAGCACCGCCTGCACCGGCTTGTCGAGCCCGACCACCGGGGTGTAGCCATAACGCACCGCGCTGCCGATCACGTGCGCAGGGGCCACGAAAATGTCGGGAATGCGCGAGCGCGTCACACCCAGATCGGCAGTGGCGTCCGTCGACAGGCTGATGGTGGGTGCCGGCAGCTTGTCCCGGCCCAGCGCTTTTTCCACCACCGACTTCCAGCCGCTGAACACCGCAAAGCGCGACTGCTCGCCTTGGTCACCCGGGTTGATCAGCACATTCAGGCCACCGCCGCTTTGCGCCATGGCCGTGCCCGAAAGCAGCGCTACCAGCAAGCCAGCCAGAGGCAAAAGACAACGCAATGGGGGGGTGAACGGTGTGGTCATGGCCGGAGTTTAATCGCCCTGGGTGACGGTTTGTAAGGTGGCAATCGCGCCAAACACACTTTGCCCGTCGGTGCCCTTGGCCTCGATGCGCAGCGTCTCGCCTGGCTGCCACAGGGCAGTGGTCGGCTGGCCATCCTCGGCCTGTTCCACAGCGCGTTTGGCGGCGGCACTGCCGAGCCCCATGGGGCCGGTGGCCACCACACTGCCGGCGCGCAGTGGGCGCTGCCGGCAGGCCTGGGCCAGCAATTCGCCGAAATCCAAACTCGCACTGCTCGCATCCACTTGAGCCACGCGGCGATCGTTGCGGTGCACCAGCAGGTTGAGGTGCAGGCGCCCGCCACGCCACGCGTCACCCAGTTCGTCGGGCGTCACCGCCACGGGACTGAACCCGGTGAAGGGCCGGGCAAATAACGCGTCGCCACTGGCCAGTGGCCCGCGCAGGCAGACCGCGTTGACCAGCGCCAGCAAACGCACCCCCTCGAGCGCCTGCGCGGCGGG
Source organism: uncultured Burkholderiaceae bacterium (assembly GCA_964486575.1). Taxonomy (GTDB): domain Bacteria; phylum Pseudomonadota; class Gammaproteobacteria; order Burkholderiales; family Burkholderiaceae_C; genus PCRC01. The sequence continues at coordinate 3,253 of CAZANT010000109.1, forward strand.
GCTGGCGCGCGGCACGTCGCCGGTGATGGCGGCCAATTCGGCGCTGAAATCGACCTCGTCGGCCGGGTTGAATGCGGGCAGTGGCGCGCGCGGACCGGCAAAGTGGTCGCCACCGGCCTGGTGCCAGCGCGGCAGACTCCCCTCACCAGGCAAGGCACCCACCCAAAGGTGGCCGCGGGGCAGCGGGGCCAAGCAGTTGGCTGGATCCAACGCAAACGCGTGCCGCGCCTTGCCAAAGTTCAGCGTGTCATACAGGTCCTGCAGCTGGGGTGCCAGAAAATTCCAGTCGTCCAGTACCTGTTGCAAGCGGCTGGCGATGCCAGTGGCGTAGTGGGCCAGAGCCAGGTCGCGTGACACCACCACCAACTGGCCATCGCGGGATCCGTCGTTCAGGGTTGCGAGTTTCATGCAACAGATTGTCACGCAGCCGCGCGGTGGCCCGCCATCGCGTATGGTTTGGGCATGGCAAACCCCACCCGCTCACCTGTGACTTTCCGTACCGTGGCCGTGCTGGCCACCGGGGTGCTGGCCGTGCACCTGTGGTTGCTGTACAGCGCCCCCGCCCGAACCCTGCCCATGACTGCCGCCGGACCCGCCACGCCGGCATGGCATGTCACCGCGCCTGTGGTGACACCGCCGGCACTGGCGACGCCCCAACCAACCCCTGTCAGGCCAGTTTCGGCATCAAATCCAGCCCAAGCCCTAGTTAAATCTGGCGATTCTGCTAGTCATTCGATAGCAACAGCCACGCTGACCGCAGCCGCCAGTCCACGCGCGGCCGCGCCGTCATCCCCGATGCTGCTCACCGCTTCGAGCGCCGCCCCGCCCGCCGAGCCTGGCGCAGACACGGCCTCCACAGCCCCTACAACCGGTACCGACGGCGCCACATCCGCGCCGGCAAGCCACACTGCCGATGCAGCGATCGACCCGGCTCTGGCCGCCCAGGTGGCGGCGCTGGCCAACGCCCGGGTCAAGGTGCCAGGCGCAGTGAGGCTGAACTACAAGATCGAAGGCAAGGCCAAGGGCTTTGGTTTTGGCGGCAAGGGGCATTTGGTGTGGCAGCCGGGCGCCGGCGGTGACCCGGCTGCTTACGAGGCGCAACTGGTGGTGGGTAACGCGTTGCTCGGCAGCCGTTCGCAAACCAGCAGTGGCCGACTCACCTCTCACGGCCTGGCCCCGACCCGGTTCGCCGACAAGGCCCGGAGCGAGCAGGCGGCGCATTTTGTGCGCGACAAGGGGCAAATCGTCTTCAGCGCCAACGCGCCGCAGGCGGTGCTGATGCCCGGCGCGCAGGACCGGCTGAGCGTGGTGTTGCAACTCAGCAGCCTGCTGGCCGGCAATCCCGGCCGCTTCGCTGCGGGCCGCACGCTGGCGATCCAGACCGCGGGCGCCAAGGACGCCGAGGTCTGGCAGTTTGTGGTGGTGGGCGAAGAAACCTTAAGCCTACCCGGTGGCGAACTGCACACCTTGAAACTGGTGCGCAAGCCCAGACATGCGTACGACCAGCAGATAGAACTTTGGTTTGCCGAAAAGCTGGGTTTTTTACCGGCACGCATAAAATTGTCTCAAGTTGGTGGAAATTTGGTCGATCAATCCTGGGAGAGCAGCGAGACGCCGTGAAAAAAACCACGGATTCCCCGCTTAAACCCTTTGAATTAACCAAGCCGCACACCGGAGACGCGCACCATGGATACCATTGACAACATGCAGATGCTTTACGACTCCGACTCGTTCGCCGTGGTTCACATCCAGCCCGATGCCTGGGACGACACCCTGCCCGCGCCATTGCATCCCGAGCTGGCACGCCATGGTTTTGAAATTGTTGACAAACGCTCAGGCAAAGAGGTGTACCTCGACGGCTCCTGGGCTGAGCTGTTCCAGCAGCAAATCACCGCGTGGCAAACCAGCATGCCCACAGCCGAGGAAGTGGAAGACGCACTGGAACGCTACACTGGTTTGGCCCAAAACCCGGTCGTCATGCACTGAGGCCCTGTTGCCCGGCCCCGCCGGGCACTCGGGTTTCGCGCAGCCCGTAGCATCTGGTGATGCGCATCCCCCTCCCCCTGGCTTTCTTGTTCGTTGTGACCGCCGTCCTCTGGGGCTGTGCCACGCCGTCAACGCCACCCGCACCCGCTACCCGCCTTCAACCCAGCCAGCTTGACGCCGTGCTGCCGGCCGATGTGCTGCTGCTGGGCGAGCAGCACGATGCGGCCGAACACCAGCAGCTGCAGCGTGACGCGGTCAGCCAACTTGCAGCGCGCGGCCAGCTTGCGGCGCTGGTCCTGGAAATGGCCGACGCTGGCGGCAGCACCGCAGCCCTCTCCCCCGACGCATCCGAAGATACCGTTCGCGGCGCACTGCGCTGGGACGCTGCCGGTTGGCCGTGGCCCGCCTATGGCCCGGCAGTGATGGCCGCCGTACGTGCCGGGGTGCCGGTGCTCGGCGCCAACCTGCCCCGCGCCGGCTCCCGCGGTGCCATGCAAGACGCCACGCTTGACGCCCGATTGCCCGCGCCAGCCTGGGCCCGGCAACAGCAGCTGATTGCTGAAGGCCACTGCGGCCTGTTGCCGGCCAGCCAATTGCCCGCCATGGCGCGCATCCAGGTCGCACGCGACCGGGCGATGGCCGATACCGCCACTGCGGCCGTGCGGCCGGGGAAAACCGTGCTGGTGCTGGCTGGCAGTGGGCATGTGGACCGCTCGCTGGGCATTCCCCAGCACGTGCCAGGCGCAGTGTCGGTGAAAGCGGTGCGACTGCTGGCGGCCGACACCGTGTCGGTGGACGCCAGCAACACCGCGTTTGACGCCTGGTGGCTCACCCCGCCGCTGCCGGCCAAAGACTACTGCGCGGAGTTGCGCGAACGGTTCAAACCCAAGGCAAAGTGAACCGACATCGGCCCGGCGTCAGGCGTGCTGGCGGATTGCCGCCGCCAGCGTACCGGTGATCTGGTCGATCTGCCCTTTGTCCACGATGAATGGTGGGCATACCACCACGTTGTCTCCTGCCGGGCGCACCAACACCCCCTGGTGGAAGCAGGTCATGAACACGTCGTAAGCCCGCTTGCCGGGCAGGCCAGGCACCGGCGCCAGTTCCACCGCGCCAGCCAAGCCAAAACTGCGGATGCCATTGACCGAGGGCAAACCCGTGCAGGCGCCATGCAGCGCATCGCCCAGCACCGGCCCCATCGCACCGGCGCGGGCGAATAAATCGTCTTGCGCGTACAAGTTCAGCGTGGCGATGGCCGCCGCGCAGGCCACCGGGTGGCCGGAGTAGGTGTAGCCGTGGAAGAACTCGATGGCGTGGTCGGGCGACGCGCTGTGCGCGGCCATCACGGTGTTGAACAGGTGGTCGCGGCAGACCACGCCGCCCAGCGGGATCACGCCGTTGGTCACGCCCTTGGCGAAGTTCAGCATGTCGGGCACGACGCCGTAGAAGTCGGCGGCGAACGGCGTACCCAAGCGGCCAAAACCGGTGATCACCTCGTCAAAAATCAGCAAGATGCCGTGTTTGTCGCAGATTTCGCGCAAACGCTTCAAATAGCCTTTTGGCGGAATGTACCAACCTGCACTGCCCGCCACCGGCTCCACAATGACGGCAGCCACGTTGCTCGGGTCGTGCAACGGCAGCAGGCGATTTTCCAGTTCCAGCAGCGGGTCGTCGGCCCACTCCGGCTCTTGGTTGTGGATGTAGGCGTGGTGGACGGGGTCGTGGATGAAGCGCAAGTGGTCCACCCGCGGCAGCAAGCTGGTGCCGTAGGCCTTGCGGTTGGCAGGAATCCCGCCCACGCTCATGCCGCCAAAACCCACGCCGTGGTAGCCCCGCTCCCGGCCAATGAACAGGTTGCGCTGGCCCTCGCCGCGCGCCCGGTGGTAGGCCAGCGCCACCTTGAGCGAGGTGTCGGCCGCTTCGGACCCGGAATTGCAGAACAACACCTTGTTCAAGTCACCCGGGGCCAGTGCAGCGATCATGCTGGCGGCCTTGCAGGCCTGGTCGTTGCTGGCGTTGAAGGCGGTGGCGTAGTCCAGCGTATCGAGCTGGGCCTTGATGGCCTCGATGATGGGGCGGCGGTTGTGACCGGCACTCACGCACCACAGACTGGAGATGCCGTCCAGCACCTGGCGGCCGTCATGGGTGGTGAAGTGCATGCCGTCGGCGGCCACGAAAAGGCGCGGGTCTTGCCCAAAGGTGCGGTTGGGCGTGAACGGCAGCCACTGGTTGTCCAGGCTGAAGTCGGTCAATGGGGCGATGGGGGCGAGGGCCACGGTGTCTCCTGCTGCGCCGATGGGCGCCGGGCAATTTTGCACCCGAGGCGACGAAGGTGCTGCGCGGAGACGGGCACAATCTCCGTTAGACCCGACTCGCGCCCATGGCCACGCTCACCCCACCCTCCGACTCACTTGCCACGCTGCGCGAACGCTACGGTCCACGTTACCGGTGGCTGTTGCTGCTGTCGGTGATGGTCGGGACGATGGCGTCGATCATGTCGTCCACCATCGTCAACGTGGCCATCCCCGACATGAGCCACTTTTTCACACTGGGTCAGGAGCGTGCGCAGTGGGTCAGCTCGGGCTTCATGGTGGCGATGACGGT
>CAZANT010000110.1:0-7810 GCA_964486575.1 uncultured Burkholderiaceae bacterium
CGGTGGCATTCCAGCGCAGTGGCGTCAGCATCACCGCAGACGGCACCACACCCCTGTTGCTCTTGGCCGAGGGCGCTGGCCTGCAACCCCCACACGGCTGCCGCATGGGCATTTGCCACGCCTGCGACACGGTGCTGCTCTCGGGCTGCGTCCGTGACCTGCGCAACAACACGGTCTACAACACGCCTGGTCAACGGGTCCAGCCATGTGTGTGTGCCGCTGCCGGCGACGCCACATTGGACCTTTGACTCGGCTCCATCCATTTTTTTGAAGTAACCACCATGCCCATTCCCAGCCACCTCAGTCCAGCCGACGTCGAGGCCTTTGGCCGGTCGCTCGACGAACTGCGCGACACCACGATGACCTCGCGTGGTGCAGCCGACCGCGCCTACATTCTGGGCGTGATCCGCCTGCAACGCGGCTTCAACCTGCTCGGCCGGCTGGCCATCATCGCTGCCTTGCCGCTGTTGCCCGTACTGGGTCTCGTGGCGAGCCCGTGGTGGGCTGGCGGCATGACCGCGCTCGGCGGCGTGTTGTTGGCCCTGGGCAAGATCCTGGAGAACATGGAGATTGGCCACAATGTGATGCACGCCCAATGGGACTGGATGCAGGACCCGCAGGTCCACTCCACCAACTGGGAGTGGGACAACGTGTGCCCGTCCAGCCAGTGGAAACACTCGCACAACGTGGTGCACCACACCTGGACCAACGTGTTGGGCAAAGACCCCGATGTCGGTTACGGCGTACTCCGCGTGACACCCGAGCAACCTTGGCGCCCCAAGTACCTGTTCCAACCTTTGGTGAACGTGGTGCTGCAGTTTTACTTTCAGTGGGGTGTGGCGCTGCACGACGTGGAGCCCGAGAAGCTGCTGGACGGCCGTAAATCCTTCGCCGAAACCCGGCCCATGTTGCGCGAAATCGGCATCAAGGCCTGGCGCCAGGTGCGCAAAGACTATGGTGTCTGGCCTGCTTTGTCGGCACTGCTGGTGCTGCCGCTGGCTGCAATGGGTGCCGCGCCCTGGTCGGTGCTGGCTTGGGCATTTGGCGTGACTGTGGTCGCCAATCTGCTGGCCAATGGCATCCGCAACGTGTGGTCGAACCTGATCATCTTCTGCGGCCACTTTCCGGCCGGCGTACACCATTTCACCGAAGCCGACGTGGCCAACGAGACCCGGGGGGGCTGGTACATCCGTCAACTGCTGGGCAGTTGCAACATCAGCGGCGGCCCGTTGCTGCACCTGATGTCGGGCAACCTGAGCCACCAGGTGGAACACCATTTGTTCCCCGACCTGCCCAGCAATCGCTACCCCGAACTCGCGCCCAAGGTGCAGGCGCTCGCGCGGCAGTACGGCCTGCCTTACAACAGCGCGCCGCTGTGGCGCCAGTACGGCACCACCACCTGGACCATCCTGCGCTTGGCGTTTCCCGGAGGCCGGTCCAACGCCTCAGCCATGCTGGCTGCTGGACACTGAGCGTCAGCGAATGCCGGTGGAACCAAAGCCGCCGACGCGCTCTGACGTTTGGGTGAACTCTTTCACGACCGTGAAACTGGGGCGGACCACGGGCAGGAACAGCATTTGCGCAATCCGATCGCCCGGGTGGATGACAATCCCAGCGTCGGAGCCCACTGGATTGCGGTTCCACGCGCTGATGAAACACTGCGCGGTGTAGTCCGCATCGATCAGGCCGGCGCTGTTGCCCAACACCAAACCCTTTTTGTGCCCCAAGCCGGAGCGGGGGAGTATTACGGCACAGAAATCGGCAGCGTTCATGTGCAGCGCAATGCCGGTCGGGATGAGCACCGCATTGGCCTGGGGCTCCAGCAGCAGTGGTGTGTCAAGACAGGCCATCAAGTCAACGGCGGCCGACAGTGCCGTCTGGTACTGAGGCAACCCCCAGGTGTGGAGTCGCGCGTCGAGGATCTTGATTTCGATGGAAGGATTCATGGTGTGGGTGGCTCAAGGAAATTGCACGGAAATGTATCAGCCACTGGGCTCACTTGAGCTCGTGCAGGGCCATGCCACCAAAGGCGGGCCAGGTGGTGAAGATGGCCTCAAGCGCTGGTAGCGTGGCCCAGAGCTTGGTGTCCTGCCGATAGAAGCTGGTGTCGGCACCAGACAGCGTGTTGCTTCTGACCAGCCGGTAGGCAGTACCGTGCGGGTTGGCGGCGGGCTCGGCGAGCAGCAGCAGGTAATCTTGCCCGTCCAACCTCAGCTGCCACAGCTCGCCCACAGCCTGCGGCGTGTAGTGGCGCTGGGTCTCCACGGCGATGGGACCGACCTCAAGTGCGATGCGCACCGACTTTGTTTGGCGCATACCCCAGTCAAGGAAGGGCTGTGCAAAGCGAATGATGTCGGCGCTGCTGGTACGGTAGTCCATCACCGTCAGGCCGCTGACAGTGGGCGCCACCGCATCGAGCAAAGCGGTTTTTCGGCCCCACCAGAACGGCACCACCATCTCCAGCGGCAAGCCGCTGGCCGCCTCGTGCAGGGCCTTCACCAACGCGATGTAGTGGTGGTCCCAGGCTTCAGCGGCGAGGTCATAACCAGGCAGCAAGTACGGCTCCACATCGAACTGAATCCCGGCCAGTCGTGCGTCCGCTGGAACGCTCCGGTTGTAGCGCAGGTAGGCGTTGGCCCGTGCAGCCGCGCTGGCGTGTTCGATGGGCAATACCATGCGCGGATCGCCGTCGACCGCCCACACCGATATGCCAGCCGATCGCGCTTTTTGGACGAAAGCCCGCAGTGCAAGAGGGTTGGCAACCGCGCCGTTGGCCAATGGCAGCGTCACAAAGAGTGTTCGTATGCGGTGGCGCTGCGCAAGCGCCAGCACCGCCTGCGGTTGGTCGCGCCAGGCGGTGGCTTGCCAGACCCAGGTGGCTCGTGCTGGCACCGCCGCAGCCGGCACCGCAACCAGCCGCACGCTGTGCAGTCGCAGCTGCGCGGCCCCGCTGGGGCAGGCAAGGCTCCAGTGCCGCCAGTCTTTGCGGTGTTGGTCGTCGTCCGGGAGTGGATGGTTCGAGGTGGTCCGCTGTTGCAGGCTGGTGGTCCGAAAGGCGCCCATGGGCTTGGCGGTCTCGCGGCTGGCGTCTGTCGCGTCGACGCTGTTGAGCTGAAACAGCCCTTGGCCGCTTGTGTGCAGTCGCAGTGCGCTTCGGTGCGGCGGCAAGGGGCGGTCGGATGACAATACCAGCCCCGCTGGTTGGCGACCTGCCGCGCAACGCAGCGTCAGGCCTTGGTCGTTGGTCTGAACACTGGCACGGCCTTCGGCGCCAAAGATGCGTGTGGTGAGCAGGGGCAACAAGTCGGTGGCCAGCGGCAGCGCGGGCGCCGAGGCTGGCGCGATGGCAGGCTGACGCGGTGTGACCTCGCTGATACTGAACTGCCCATCGACCACCGGCCCGGAGAGGGACAGCCCCTGGACCAAGGCGCTGGCCACCGGAGCGGCGATCGGACGCAATGCCAGCACCTGGTGCTCAGGGATAACCAACGGCAGAGCACGACAGCCGGTCTGGACAGGGCCCGCCGGGATGACCGATGCGCGCAACTCGGTGCCATTAGGCTGGAGAATCGTTGCCTGCACCGCACTGCGGGTTGCAACGGCTGCCGGGCAGACCTGCAGCTGCGACTGGGCGAGTGCCATGGAGCCCAGCGTCAGCAGGCCGGCGAGCAAGCAGCCGCCAATCGCTCTGCGCATCATGGGGTGTACCGCAGCACCACCTCGCCCGAGATTGCGGGCAAGACCCACTGCCGGCCCACCCGCACGGGCTGGGCCGAGGCGGGTTGCGCGTCCAGAAGTTGCCAGCGTTCTGGCAGTTCCAGCGCCAGGCCGGACACCGCCTGGGGTGCCTGCAGCCGGACCAGCTTGGCAGGCTGGCCGGCGGCGGAGGTGTCGGTCACATCGAGCATGACTTGGTCGCGTGCCACCCACCACTGGCCAAAGCGGGCCAGCGAGCCGTACCAGGCGCTGGGCTTGAGCTGTTCGACCAGTCCCTGGGTGAAGGCGAGCTTGTGGTCCAGCACGTTCGGGTGCGTCAGCACCAGGAAGAGGCCACCATAACGGCTGATTTGCTCGGCGATGGCCAGTGCCTGCGGCAGCCGCCCACCCATCGGCGGCTCCAGCTCGTCTTCGACGGTGATCGGGAACTCATAGACGGCGGTCTCGCCTTGGGGACCCCGGCTGTGGTTCAGGCGAAAGGGCAGGTGGGTCAGCGCGTTGTTGGCGGTGACCGACGAACTGAAGCGGTAGCCACTGGCTTCCAGCGCCTGCGGCAAGCTGGCAGGATTTTCGAGGTGCCCGGGGCGAAAGCTTTCTACCCGCAGACCGGGCACGTTGGCTTCCAGCAGGTAGCGGCTCACCCGCAGCTCACCCAAGACGCTGGCATGGTGGGTCTCGAAGCGGCTTTTGACAAACGGCTCGTAGGCCGGGTAGCGCTCATCGCCGGTCCCCAGCGGCAACTGGCTGAAGACCTTCGAATGTGCAACGGAGTGGCTGGCGACTTCCATGCCCAGCGCGAGTAACTGCTGCGCGCGCTGGACGCCGTTCTGGTTGAAAAACACATCGTCGTTCCAGTCGCGAACGTACTTGGTCTGGATGAAGTAGGTGCCACCAATGCCGCGCCCGCGCTGGTACTCGGCGTACTGGATGGCGTTGTTGATCGATTCGGTGAAGTCGATGTCGTGTGTCAGCAGCACGGAAAGCTGCTTGCCCTCCGGTACGGTGCCGATCAGCGCCGCATTGCGGTTGTGAGCAACGTACCAGTCGCGCAGCTGCAGAAAGAGCGCGTCCATGCCTGGCTGGAAGCGGTTCACGTATTGCTCAGCAATACCTTCTTGCCGGTTGTTGTGCCCCCGCAGGGCAAAGGCGCCGATGTCTATGCCGAGCGCGTAGGTGCGGCCTTTGCCCACGGCACGGGTGACAATGGCTGCGCTGCCGTCGTCGTAGCTGGCCAGTACCTGACCGGTGGGTGCGCTGTAGCTGTACGTTCCGGTGGGTTGGGTGCTGCTGCCCATGACCAGTGTGTGCCCGCGGGTACCAAAGTAGCGCAATGGCGTGGCACTGTCGGGGGGGAACTGCAGCGCCCGGCGGGTGTTGGAGGGCACCGCCTCGGCAAACCCAAACAGGTCGTTCAGACCGCCGCCCAGCACGTGGCTTCCGATCAGCGTACCTCCGTCGTTGGCGAATGCCGAAAGCGCGGCGAGCGCCTGTTGGCTCAGTGCCTTGCCGGAAACAACTGGGTAGACCATGACCACCGGGTGCCGCAGGGCCTGCCGGTAGTCCTCGGTCACGGTGAACGGTACGCCGAATGACTTCAGGCCGTGCACCAAGCCCAGCCAGCCCGAATTGCGGTCGGTGAGCAAGACCGCCAGCCTGCTTGGCTCACCGCCGGCGTAGGTGGTCGGCGTGGCAACTGTTTCTGGCAGCACCACACTGGCAGTCGCCGGGCCGGCCAGGCCTCTGAACCGGTAGACACTGTCGTCCAACAGGCGCCAGAGCCCAGCCAGCAACAGGGCACTGGCCAGCACGATCAGCAGCGTCTTGATGGGGCGGGACATGGGGCCATTTTGAATGAAAAATGCCGCAGGCCCTCGTCGAGCCTGCGGCATTTGCTAGCAAAAGCGGAGTACGCCGCTGCCGCGACTCTGGCTGCGGCTCAGCGGAAGAACTCCTTGGCCTTTTCAAACCAGCCCTTTTCGTTCGGGCTGTGTTTCATACCGCCCGACTTGAGCGCCTCGTCCAGATCACGCAGCAACTGGCGTTGCACCTCGTTGAGCTTGACCGGGGTCTCCACCGCGATGTGGCAGTACAAGTCGCCAGGGTAGCTCGAGCGCACGCCCTTGATGCCCTTGCCGCGCAGGCGGAAGGTCTTGCCGTGCTGGGTGCCTTCGGGCAGCTCGATCTCGGCCTTGCCGCCGAGCGTGGGCACCTCGATCTTGCCGCCCAGCGCCACGGTGGTCAGGCCCACGGGCACGGTGCAGTGCAGGTCGTCGCCGTCGCGCTCGAAGATGTCGTGCTGCTTGACGCGGATCTCGATGTACAGGTCGCCCGGCGGGCCGCCGTTGGTGCCCGGCTCGCCGTTGCCGCTGGAGCGGATGCGCATGCCCTCGCCGATGCCGGCGGGGATCTTCACCTCGAGCGTCTTGGTCTTCTTGATGCGCCCCTGGCCGCTGCAGGTGGTGCAGGGCTCGGGGATGATCTTGCCGGTGCCGTGGCAGTGCGGGCAGGTCTGCTGCACGCTGAAGAAGCCCTGGCGCATCTGCACCACGCCCTGGCCGTGGCAGGTGCCGCAGGTCTTGGCGCTGGTGCCGGGTTTGGCGCCGGTGCCATGGCAGGTGTTGCACTCATCCCAGCTGGGAATGCGGATCTGCGCTTCCTTGCCACGGGCGGCGTCGTCCAGCGTGATCTCCATCGCATAGCTGAGGTCGGAGCCGCGGTAGACTTGGCGCCCGCCGCGCTGCTGGCCCGCCCGCTGCCCACCGAAGATGTCGCCGAAGATGTCGCCGAAGGCTTCCGAGAAGCCGCCGAAACCTTCGGCTCCGGGGTGACCGCCGCCGCGCATGTTGGGGTCCACGCCCGCGTGGCCGTACTGGTCGTAGGCCGCCCGTTTCTGGGCGTCCGACAGCATCTCGTAGGCCTCTTTGGCTTCCTTGAACTTCTCCTCCGCCGCCTTGGACGCGTCGCCCTGGTTGCGGTCAGGGTGGTACTTCATCGCCAGCTTGCGGTACGCCTTCTTGATCTCGTCTTCACTGGCGTTTTTGGGCACGCCCAGTGCTTCGTAGTAGTCTCTTTTGGCCATGGGAATCTGGGTGGTAAGGGTGGAAAGTGGTCAGCCTGGAAGCAACGAAGCGGAATGCATGCCAGCACCTGCCTGGGCATGCATTCCGCCGGGTCTTGCCGCGCTCACCGGCAAGCAGGCTGGCCGCTCGGGAAGGTGATCAACCTTTCTTCACTTCCTTGACTTCGGCGTCGACGATGTTGTCGTCGTCAACCTTTTTCTCCGACTGGCTGGTGCTGGCGTTGCCGGTGCCCGACGGGCCGGCGGCGGTGGCTTCGGCGGCTTGGTCGGCCTGGGCCTGGGCGTACATTTTTTCGCCAAGTTTCTGGCTGGCGGTCAGCAGGGCAGTGGCCTTGGCTTCGATCTCGTCCTTGTTGTCGCCCTTGAGCGCCTCGTCCACCTCTTTCAGGGCGGCCTCGATCTTTTCTTTCTCACCGGGCTCCAGCTTGTCGCCATGCTCGGCCAGGCTTTTCTTCACGCTGTGCGCACTGGCCTCGGCTGCGTTGCGCGCCTGCACGAGTTCGAGCTTCTTCTTGTCGTCGGCCGCATTCAGCTCGGCGTCTTTCACCATCTGCTGGATTTCGGCTTCGCTCAAACCGGAGCTGGCCTTGATGGTGATCTTGTTTTCCTTGCCGGTGCCCTTGTCCTTGGCGCCCACATGCAAGATGCCGTTGGCGTCGATGTCGAAGGACACCTCGATCTGGGGCGTGCCGCGCGGTGCGGGTGGAATGCCTTCGAGGTTGAATTCACCGAGCATCTTGTTGCCCGCAGCAATCTCACGCTCGCCCTGGAAAACCTTGATGGTCACGGCCGGCTGATTGTCGTCGGCGGTGGAGAAGGTCTGCGCGAACTTGGTTGGGATGGTCGTGTTCTTGGCGATCATCTTGGTCATCACGCCGCCCATGGTCTCGATGCCCAGGGACAGGGGGGTCACGTCGAGCAGCAGCACGTCCTTGCGGTCACCGCTGAGCACCTGGCCTTGGATGGCGGCACCCACGGCCACGGCTTCGTCGGGGTTCACGTCCTTGCGTGGCT
>CAZANT010000111.1:0-7758 GCA_964486575.1 uncultured Burkholderiaceae bacterium
AAGGCCGTGGCAACAGCATCCGCAAGCCCACGTGCCATGTGTACGTGACGGTTGGCAACTGACAGGTCGGAAAATATGGGACAGAAAATCAACCCCACAGGCTTCCGACTTTCGGTGAGCCGCAACTGGGCCAGCCGTTGGTACGCCAGCAACCGCGACTTCGCGGGGATGCTGGCCGAAGACATCAAGGTTCGTGAGTACCTGAAGGCCAAGTTGAAGAACGCCGCTGTGTCGCGCATCCTGATCGAGCGTCCTGCCAAGAACGCCCGTATCACCATTTTCTCGGCCCGTCCGGGCGTGGTGATCGGCAAAAAAGGCGAAGACATCGAAAACCTCAAGCGCGAGTTGGCCATCCGTCTGGGTGTCCCGGTTGCAGTGAACATCGAAGAAGTGCGCAAGCCCGAAATCGATGCCAAACTGATCGCCGACAGCATCACGCAGCAGCTCGAGAAGCGCATCATGTTCCGCCGTGCGATGAAGCGCGCGATGCAAAACGCGATGCGTCTGGGCGCCCTGGGCATCAAGATCATGAGCTCGGGCCGTCTGAACGGCATTGAAATCGCCCGTTGCGAGTGGTACCGCGAAGGTCGCGTGCCCCTCCACACGCTGCGTGCCGACATCGACTACGGCACCTCGGAAGCGAAGACCACCTACGGTGTGATCGGCGTCAAGGTGTGGGTCTACAAAGGCGATACGCTGGGTCGCAATGATGCACCTGCCGCGATTGAGCCACGCAACGACGAAGAGCGCCGCCCCCGCGGTCCGCGTCGGGATGCCCGCCCGGGTGACCGTCCAAACGACCGTCCGCCCGCGCGTGGTCCTCGACGCCCAGCGGGTGGCAACGCCGCCCCAGCCGATGGCAGTGACAAGCCTGCTGAAGCAACAGGTGCCGATGCACCGAAATCTACCGTTAAGCGCGTTCGCAAAGTCGCCGCGCCAGGAGCCGCACCGGCTGCTGACGGTAAAGGAGAATAACTATGCTGCAACCCGCTCGTCGCAAATACCGCAAAGAGCAGAAGGGCCGCAACACCGGCATCGCAACCCGTGGCAACACGGTGGCGTTCGGTGATTTCGGTCTGAAGTCCACTGACCGCGGCCGTCTGACGGCCCGCCAGATCGAGGCCGCACGCCGTGCGATCTCCCGTCACGTGAAGCGTGGCGGCCGCATCTGGATCCGCATCTTTCCGGACAAGCCGATTTCGCAGAAACCTGCCGAAGTTCGCATGGGCAACGGCAAGGGGAACCCTGAGTACTACGTGGCTGAAATCCAGCCCGGCAAAGTGCTGTATGAGATTGTTGGTGTGCCTGAAGAGTTGGCGCGTGAAGCGTTCCGTTTGGCTGCGGCCAAACTCCCGCTGCGCACGACATTTGTCGCACGCATGATTGGCCAGTGATCAGGAGAACCAGACATGAAAACTGCTGAACTGCGTACCAAGAACGTTGCCGAGCTGAAGAACGAAGTCAAGGCCTTGCAAAAAGCCCACTTCGGTCTGCGCATGCAGAAAGCGACGCAACAACTCAACAACACCGCCACGCTGCGTAACACGCGCCGTGACATTGCTCGCGCCAAGACCATCTTGGTCGAGAAGCAATCTGCCAAATAAGGAGCCGACATGACGGAAGCTAAAACATCCCTCAAGCGCAGCCTGATTGGCAAAGTGGTGAGTGACAAGCGATCGAAGACCGTGACGGTGCTGATCGAGCGCCGCGTGAAGCACGAGCTGTACGGCAAAATCGTGGCCAAAACCAGCAAGTACCACGCACACGACGAAAAGGGTGAGTACAAATTGGGCGACGTGATCGAGATCACTGAAAGCCGCCCCATTTCGAAGACCAAGAACTGGGTGGTGTCCCGCCTGGTGCAAAAGGCAGAAGCGGTCTAACCCACCGTTTGCTGCTGGTCAGCACACTGTTTCAAAACGGCCCACAATGTGGGTCGTTTTGCTTTGTAGCACCCCGTTCGGGCGCTGCGTTCACAGACCCTAGGAGACAGACATGATCAAAGTTGGAGACACCCTGCCAGACGCGACGCTGATGGAGTATTCAGAAGTCGAAGGTGAGGGTTGCAGCATTGGCCCGAACCCGGTGACGGTCGCCAGCGCCGTGGCCGGGAAAACGATCGCATTGTTCGCCCTGCCCGGGGCATTCACCCCCACCTGCTCGGCCAAACATGTGCCTGGTTATGTGGCGCACGTTGACGATTTCAAAGCTGCCGGTGTGGACGAGATCTGGTGCGTCAGCGTCAACGACGCCTTCGTGATGGGCGCTTGGGCGCGTGAACAGGGCACCGCCGGCAAGGTGCGCATGCTGGGTGATGGCAGCGCCGACTTTGCCAAAGCCACCGGACTGACCCTCGACCTGACGACCCGTGGCATGGGCCTGCGCAGCAACCGCTACTCCATGCTGGTGAAAGACGGGAAGGTCAAGGCGCTGAACGTTGAAGGCCCAGGCAAGTTTGAGGTCAGCGACGCAGCTACGCTGCTGGCGCAGGCCAGAGGATGACCCGACGGGTGTTGGTATTGCTACCTAAATGATAGCAATACTGTAGGATTTCTCGAGGGCGGGCGAAGGATTTGGCATAAATACGTCCTGAGATGTGCGGCATTAATCCTCCGTCGCCGCGCAGCGTGGACATTACGGATACACCCGAAGTTCAGGCCTGTGCCAAGAGTTTCTCAATCAGGCGGTGCAGTTCAGCGAAGTCGGGTTCACCAACGTAGCGCTTCACGATGGCCCCCTGCTTGTCGACGATGTAGGTCGTGGGCGTGAGCCGCACGTCACCCCACGCTTTGGCAACGGCGCCGGTGTTGTCAATCGCCACAGAAAACGGCAGTTTCCGGGTTTCGGCAAAGTTCACCACATAGCTCGGCGGGTCATAGCTCATGGCCACGGCCAGGGTGTCAAAGCCCTGAGACTTGTACTTGTCATGGGTGGCCATGAGCTTGGGCATTTCCGCCACACAGCTGACGCAGCTGGTGGCCCAGAAATTGACCAGCGTAACCTTTCCTTTCAGGTCGGCGGTGGTTTTGCGAGAGCCGTCCAGCAGCACAAAGGTAGACTCGGGTGCAGGGCTGTCGGCGGTGCTAACCAGCACCCCGGCACCCACCGCCAGCACAAGTGCGGCGACCGCGGCGTACATGACAGGTTTCATGGTGAAAGGCTTCCTATGAATCGAAGAGAGTTTACCGGCCTGTCGGCCGACACCGTGGGCGCAGGGCTGGCGGCCTTGGGATTGTTGGCCGCGTGGCAACAAGCCCGTGCCGTGACCTTGGACAACATCTCCAACGCCGAAGCCGGTCAGGGCCTGAAGGCGGCGCTGGCGCAAGGTGCGGAGGCCGCCGTTGCTTTGCTCGGCCAGAACAATGGATTCCTGAACAACCCAAAGGTTCGCATTCCTTTGCCAGGATTTCTGGACCGGGCTGCCAAGGTGCTGAAATCAATCGGTCAAGGCCAGCGCGTTGATGAATTGGTGACGTCGATGAACCGGGCTGCCGAAACCGCCGTGCCCATGGGGAAAAACCTGCTGGTTGGTGCGGTGAAGAACATGAGTGTGAACGACGCGCGCACCATTCTGACCGGTGGCGAAGACTCGGTGACCCGGTTTTTCGCTGAAAAAACCCGCGTGCCGCTCGGGCAAACGTTTTTGCCCGTGGTGACACGCGCCACCGAGCAAGTCGGGCTCGCTGCGCAGTACAACCAATTGGCAGGCCGCGTGGCGAACATGGGCCTCATACGGCAGGACGACGCAAATATCCAGCAGTACGTGACCGGCAAAACGCTGGACGGCCTCTACCTTGTGATTGGCGAAGAGGAACGAAAAATCCGCCAGGATCCTCTGGGCAGTGGCAGCGCCATCCTGAAGAAGGTCTTCGGGGCGATGCGGTAGCTGGTCAGCTTTCCCAGTCTTCCAGCGGACGGCTGACGCCTTCGGGCAGGGGCTGGAAATGAATCACAAGCTCCACCCGGCCGTTGTCCACGGCCTGTCTGCGCTCAAGACCCGCCAGCACCGCGCGACTGGCGTTGGCCTGCAGCACTTCACACAACTGGGTGATGAGCAACCATCCCACGCTGTCGCGCATGGGTTTGGGAATCTCTGCGCCATCGGGGGCGGGGATGATTTTGGCGAACAGCGCCGCATGGCCATCTTCCCCGGCCAGATCGGTACCGAACGCCACACCGGCGCCAACGCTGGCACACCACGCCACCACGCTGCGGACTAGGTCGCCAAGCAGCGCCGCATCGGCCATCACGTAAGCGGGTTTGACCATGCTGGTGACGCCTACGCCGCGCTCATCGAACTCACCGGCCAGTGCATCCAGGGTACTGACAAGCAATTCGTCGATGGCCTGGAAGGTGGGCTCGCTGGAAAACTCCTGGCGCGCCAGCTGGCCAAGCAGCGCACTGCTGCTGGCCAGTTCACGGGCGTCGCCAATCGCAAGGTAAAGGTTTTGGGCCTGCACGTCACTGAGGCTGCGGTGCTCGATGTACGCGTCCATCACGGTTTGCATGCGACTCACGGCGTCGTGAAGTTCGGTACCTACCAGCCGAGCCAGCGCACTGGCCGACAGCTTGGGCAACACAGTGGTGATGCCCCGGTCGTCAATTCGGTAAAGGGCGTCGGGCGATGTCATGGGGTGTCCTTCCTGTGGGCAGGGCTTGGGGCCCTGTGTCTCAAATAGAAGTGTAACGGCGGCCCGTTGGTCAACCTGCGTTCAGATGGCACCGCTGCTGCGCAGCGCCGCCAGTTGGGTGGCGTCGAGTTGCAGCAGCTCGCGCAGCACTTCATCTGTGTGCTGGCCAAGCAGTGGCGGCGGCAGGTCGTGGCGCACGGGCGTGGCGCCCATCCGGATCGGGCTGGCCACCAGCGGCAGCTGCGCCGCCAGCGGATGGCTCCAAGTGTCCACCATGCCGCGGGCTCGGACGTGCGGGTCGGAGAACACCTCGGCCAGGTTGTTGATCGGGCCGGCGGGCACGGTGGCCTGTTCCAGAAGCGGCAGCCATTCGGCCTTGGTGCGACTGCGCAGCAGCGTCTCCAAAATGGGCACCAAGGTACTGCGGTGGCGCACGCGGTCCGCGTTCCTGGCAAAAAGCGGGTTAGTGGCCAGCTCGGGGATGCCCAGCACGGCGCAAAAGCGCGCAAATTGGCCATCGTTGCCCACCGCCACGATCACGTGGTCCCGTGTACCGGGCGCGGCGCCGGGCGGTGGCATGACCTCAAACGTTTGATAGGGAACGATGTTGGCATGGGCGTTGCCGGCGCGACCGGGGGGGGTGCCGTCGCCCTTGACGAGGTAGTTGGCGCCCAAATTGGCAAGCATCGCCACTTGCGTGTCGAGCAGCGCCATGTCGATGTGCTGCCCAACACCGGTTTTCTCAGCGTGGCGCAGCGCTGCCAAAATCGCAACACCGGCATACATGCCGGTAAACAGGTCGGCCACTGCCACCCCGACCTTCTGCGGGCCACCGCCCAGGTCGTCGCGTTCACCCGTCACACTCATCAGGCCACCCATCGCCTGGATTGCGTAGTCGTAGCCGGCCCGCTGGTGGTAGGGGCCAGTCTGGCCGAAGCCAGTGATGCTGCAGTACACAAGTCGCGGGTTGAGCGCCAGCAGGCTGGCTGCGTCCAGCCCGTAACGCGCCATGTCACCAACCTTGAAGTTTTCGATGAACACGTCGCACTGCTGCGCCAGGTCGCGAATCAGCTGCTGGCCGGCGGGTTGTGCGATATCACAGGTGAGTGAGCGCTTGTTGCGGTTGGTGCCCAAGTAGTAGGCGGCTTCGGCGGTGTCCTGCCCCGCATCGTCTTTCAGGAAGGGCGGACCCCAGCCTCGGGTGTCGTCGCCACCCCGGCCATTGACCATCGGCCGTTCCACCTTGATCACGTCGGCGCCAAGGTCGGCCAGGATTTGGGTGCACCACGGTCCGGCCAGCACCCGGGACAAATCCAATACACGCACGCCATCGAGAGCATTCATGGGAGCATTGTCAGGCAAACACCATAATTGACCGATGCGTTACACCCCTTGGGCCATGGCCCTGCTGACTGCCTTGCCCCTCGCTGCCTGCAACCCCGCCCTGAACTGGCGAGAGGTCCGGTTTGATAACACCCCTTTGGTGGCCTTGCTGCCGTGCAAGCCAGACAAAGGCGTTCGCCCGTTGCAACTTCCGAACAGCCAGGTGGAGCTGACCATGCAAGGGTGCGAAGCCAGCGGCAGCCTGTTCACCGTCGGCGTGGCCCAACTCGCCACCCCAGATGCTGCGGGTGCCATGCTAGGCCCCTGGAAGGCCGCACTGCTCGCCAACGCCCGCGCGAGCACCTCGTTGGACCAGCCGTTCACGCTGCCGGGTACCACCCCGTGGCCAGGCGCGGTGCGTGCCAGTTTCAGTGGCCAGCGCGCCGACGGGACCCCGGTGGTCGGACAGGTGGCACTCTTTGTGCGCGAAGCACAGATTTACCAGGTTACGGTGTTTTCAGACAAGCCCCAGCCTGAGGCGGCCAACACCTTTTTTGCCGGTCTCAAGTTGCCATAATCATCGCTTCCATGACCATTGGCATTCTGATCATCGCGCACGCCCCGCTGGCCCATGCCCTGCGCCAAAGTGTGTTGCATGTGTTTCCCGACAGTGCAGCCGCGCTGGCGGCGGTGGACATCCAGCCCAACCTGTCTCCCGAAGAGTCGCTCGCGACCGCCCGCATTGCCATGGCGCAGCTTGACACCCCACAGATGCTGGTGCTCACCGACATGTTCGGTGCGACGCCCTGCAACGTGGCTCAAAAATTGGTGGATGGCCTGAACCACAAGCTGATAGCCGGTGTGAATCTGCCCATGCTGCTGCGCGCCATCACCTACCGCCACGAACCACTGGACACGCTGGTGGGCCGAGCGCTCGCCGGTGGCGTTCAGGGCGTGATGCCCGTGGCCATCACCGCACCCCAAAACCAGGCCCGACGACGACATGACCAAAGCGATCACGACCATCAGCAATAGACTCGGCCTTCATGCCCGCGCCTCTGCCAAACTGACTAAGTTGGCGGGCAGTTTTCCGTGTGAGGTCTGGCTTGCGCGCGGCGAGCGCCGGGTTAATGCCAAAAGCATCATGGGGGTCATGATGCTGGCCGCCGGTCTGGGCACCACGGTGGAAATCGAAACCTTGGGCGACCGCGAGCAAGAGGCCATGGACGCGCTGCTCGCGCTGTTCCAAGACAAGTTCGGGGAAGGCGAGTGACTTTTTCCATCCACGGTCTGCCGGTCGCGCGCGGCATCGCAATTGGCCGCGCGGTTATCGTGGCGTCCAGCCGGGTGGACGTGGCGCACTACTTCATCGACGCTACCGATGTCGACGCCGAAATTGAGCGCCTGCGCCTGGCGCGTAACCAGGTGATTGAAGAGATTACCCGTGTCCAACAGTCGCTCAGCAGCATGAAGCCGAAGGACACACCGCAGGAACTGGCGGCCTTGCTGGACGTTCACCTGATGTTGCTTGAAGACGAAGACCTGATCGGTGGGGTGAAGCAGTGGATTGTCAACCGCCTGTACAACGCCGAGTGGGCGCTGACAGCACAGCTGGAAGTGGTGTCGCGCCAGTTCGACGAGATGGAGGACGAGTACCTGCGCGAACGCAAGGCCGATCTGGAGCAGATTGCCGAGCGGGTTTTGCGGGCCATGAAGGGCGCACACTCTCCGCTGGCGCCACCGCTGCCACCGCGTGAAGCCCGCGCCAAATCCAATCAGGAACTGTTGCAGGACGACACGATTG
>CAZANT010000112.1:0-7737 GCA_964486575.1 uncultured Burkholderiaceae bacterium
AATTGTGCATACGCAGCAAGTTTCCTACTGGATTACCCTGAATTGCTGGGTGGCATTCTCAACGTTGTATGTGAACCGCGTCTGGGCGAGAACTGCAATTTACCGGTGCCAGTGCCAGGGGGTTGTTAATCCCATTGACACAAGTCCAGCAGCTTCTGGCCGGTGCCCCGTTCGACAGAAGGTGTTCGGAGCCAGCCCGGCGTCTTTGGCGTCTTGCGGTACCCGTTCGCTGAAGCAGACGTTCAGCTATTTCGCCCACGAGTCTTTCAAACCGACCGCCAGATTGAAAACGGGGCGGGTACTTTTCCGATGATCAGCGCGATCCGCCACAAAGTAGCCATGCCGCTCGAACTGGAACTTCTGGTCTGGCTCTGCGTTGGCCAACGATGGCTCCACGATGGCGGTGACCACCTTCAGACTGTCGGGGTTCAGGCTCTCCAGGAAGTCCTTGCCCCCTGCGTCAGGTTGCGCTGCCGCAAACAGGCGGTCGTACATGCGAACTTCGGCGCGCACGCCGTCGGCCACGCCCACCCACGTGATGGCGGCTTTCACTTTCACCGCGTCGCTCCCCGGGGTGCCGCTCTTGGTGTCGGGCACCACAGTGGCCAGCACTTCGGTGATAGAGCCATTCGCGTCCTTGGTGCAGCCGGTGCATTCGACCACGTAACCCGCCTTCAGTCGCACCCTGTTGCCGGGGAACAGACGCTTGTAGCCCTTGGGGGGCACTTCTTCGAAGTCTTCGCGCTCGATCCACACTTCTTTGCCGATGGTGAAGTGCCGGGTGGGGGGCGTCGCCCCGTCGGCGGCGTGGGGCAGGGCGGGTTGGGTGCAGAGCTCAAGGTGGCCAGCGCCCATCACCTCGTCCCAATTGGTGAGCACCAATTTGACGGGATTGAGCACGGCCATGCCGCGGTGGGCCCTGGCTTCCAGGTCCTCGCGCAAGCAGCCTTCGAGCGTGCTGTAGTCAATCCAGCTGTCGCTTTTGGTGACGCCAATGCGCTCGGCAAACAACTGAATGGCTTCCGGCGTGTAGCCGCGCCGGCGCAGGCCGACTATTGTTGGCATGCGGGGGTCGTCCCAGCCACTCACGTGGCCTTGGGTGACCAACTGCGCGAGCTTGCGTTTGCTGGTGACCACATAGGTCAGGTTCAGGCGGGCAAATTCGTACTGTTTGGGTGGGGGCGAGGCCAGCAGGCCGCCTTCAATCAGCCTCGCCATCAGCCAGTCGTAAAACGGGCGCTGGTCTTCGAACTCCAGCGTGCAGATGCTGTGGGTGATTTGCTCTAGCGCGTCTTCAATCGGGTGCGCAAAGGTGTACATCGGGTAGATGCACCATTTGTCACCGGTGTTGTGGTGCGTGGCGCGGCGTATGCGGTAAATGGCCGGGTCGCGCAGGTTGATATTGGGCGAAGCCATGTCAATTTTCGCTCTCAAAACCATAGCGCCATCGGCATGTTCTCCGCTGGCCATCTGCCTAAAACGTTCCAAATGGTGGCTGGCGGGCAGGGCGCGGAAAGGGCTGTCAATGCCTGGCTTGCCAAAATCACCGCGGTTGGCGCGCATGTCTTCGGCGGTCTGTTCGTCCACATAGGCGTGGCCCGCCTCGATCAGGTATTCCGCCGCGCGGTACATGAAGTCGAAGTAGTCACTGGCCTGGTAGAGGTGGCTGGTGGTCTGGCCGTTGAAAGTCGCGTCCCAATTGAAGCCGAGCCACTGCACCGCGTCCAGGATGCTGTGAACGTACTCGGTGTCTTCTCTTTCGGGGTTGGTGTCGTCAAACCGCATGTGGCACACCCCACCGTAGTCGCGCGCCAGGCCGAAATTCAGGCAAATGCTCTTGGCGTGGCCCACGTGCAAATAGCCGTTGGGCTCGGGCGGGAAGCGGGTGCGGATTTTGGCTGGGTCGGGCTCGCCAGCCGCATGGTGGGCCGCGTCACCGGGGCTGCCGGCCCAGCGGCGTTGGGCATAGGTGCCTGCCGAGAGGTCGTGCTCAATGATCTGGCGCAGGAAGTTGCTCGGCTTGGCGGGGGACTCTTTGTTGTCGGTGGGGGCGGCAGAACTCATGCAACTGATTCTAGGTGGGCGACGTCCCTTTAACGCGCTACGGGCCCCGGCGCCGACGCAGTTAGCCCCTGGTTGCGGCATGCCAGCAACGCCCCTGCGGCGCCGCACACCCCAGCTGCCCGGCATCCAGGCGCGTTGCGGCGACAATCGGCGACCGCCAGAATTGAGCTTGCCGCATGGCCTCCCCTGTGAACCGCTACGCCCTCATCGACGCGCTCAAAGCCGTTGCCTCGCAGTTGATCGTGCTGCACCACCTGGCCTTTTACGGACCAATGTCCGACTTGGCCCAGCAATTAACCCCGGCGCTGATGCACTGGCTGAGCCAGGACGCACGCATGGCGGTGCAGGTGTTTTTGGTGATTGGCGGTTTTCTGGCGGCGCGCAGCCTCGCACCCCATGGCGTGCTGGTGGGAACGGCCAGCCCTTGGGCCATGTTGCGCAGCCGTTATCTCAAGCTGGTGCCGCCCTATGCCGCCGCCCTGATGGTGGGCGTAGCCTGCGCTGCACTGGCCCGCGCCTGGATGACGCACGACGCCACGCCTGCGCCGGCCAGCCTGTGGCAGTTCGTGGTGCACCTGCTGTTATTGCATGACATCTTGGAAGTGGAGGCCCTGTCGGCCGGTGTTTGGTACGTGGCAATTGATTTTCAGTTGTTCGCCCTGCTCACAGGCGTGCTGTGGCTGGCCCGCAAGTTGGGGCATGGCGAAGCGGGGCTGGCGTCCGCCGTTATGGTGAGCCTGGGGCTGGTGGCTTTGCTGGCAAGTGCTTCCTTGCTGCACTTCAACCGCTACCCAGGATGGGACGTGTGGGCCCTGTACTTCGCGGGTGCCTACGGGTTGGGCGTGCTGGCCTACTGGTTGTCAGACCGGGCACGATCGCATGCATGGCTGCTGGCGCTCACGCTGGTGGCCACGCTGGCGTTGGTCATCGAGTTTCGCACCCGCATCGCGTTGGCGCTGACGGTGGCGTTGCTGCTGGCCTGGGGCCGGCGCGCGCAGTTTATGGACAGCTGGCCCCGCAGCCGGGCCCTGGCCTACTTGGGGCAAATCTCTTACGCGGTGTTTTTGCTGAATTTCCCCGTGGCGCTGGTGGTCAACGCGGCGTTCAACCGGTTTGCGCCGGCGGAGCCCGCCTGGCAGATGGGCGGCTTCCTGCTGGCCTGGTTGTTGTGCAATGTCGCGGGGGCGGCTTTCTACCACTGGTTGGAGGTGCCCGCCCGGCGGCTGCGCTTTTGAATCGCGCTGGCTGTTACCACTGGCAACGACTTTCACCGAAGCTGCGGTACGCCGCCAGCGCTTTGGTGCGTTAATTCCTCATCGGTCGCAAATATGCGCCCGCCGTCAGGTCCGCCGGGTCTGACAACCTCAGGAGTTCAACATGACCGCACAAAGCAAGTATCTGAAATGGGCCGCTGCTGCCACCGTCGCCAGCGCCGCGTTGCTCGGCGCCGGTGCCGCACAG
The DNA here is from genome assembly GCA_964486575.1 of uncultured Burkholderiaceae bacterium. Lineage (GTDB taxonomy): Bacteria > Pseudomonadota > Gammaproteobacteria > Burkholderiales > Burkholderiaceae_C > PCRC01. The sequence goes on from CAZANT010000112.1 coordinate 3,526, forward strand.
GCCCGCAGCGACGTGTTCTTCAACGTGGGAGTCAACCTGCCCCCGATTGGCGTGGCCATTGGCAACGCTCCGGTGTATTACCAGCCGGCCCCGGTTTACTACGCACCGCCGCCCGTGTACTACCGCCCCGCGCCGGTGTACTACCAACCTGCGCCGGTGTACTACCAGCCCCGCGTGGTGGTGGCACCCGGTTATGGCCCTGGTTACCGCCACGGCTGGCGCGGCCATGACGACCGCCGTGGCGGTGGTTACGAACGCGCCAACTACGGCGGTGGCTACTACCGCTGAACCGGCACCGCGCTGAGCGCGGCTGACACCACCGCACGAAAAAAGGGTTGCAGATGTGAATCTGCAACCCTTTTTGTTTGGCGCAACCTGTGCGGTCAGCGCGCTTTCCAGAAGATGTAGTCGGCCTGGTAAGTGACGTCGGCCCGGGTGCCACTGGCCAGGCTGTTGCAGGTGTCGGCTGGCACCACGCCGTTGCGGGTGGCGACACGCTGGATGTAGGTCACGTCGGTGAAGGCACCGTTTCCGGTGGAGGGGTTGGCCTTGACCAGTTGCAGTGGAATGCTTTTCTCGGCACCGGGTGCGACAGACACCTGCGCGCCGGTGACGGTGGAGCCGTCCAGGTTGGTCCAGGTGGCAGGCGGGCCAAAGTACTTGCCAATCAGGCGGCCGGTGCGGTCGGTGAGTTGCGCGTCGGGGGCAACGAACTCCCAGGCGAATTGGTCCGGGGCGTCCTTTTTGGGGCGGCATTCGTAAGTGATTTTGCCAATGCCCACGGTTTCCAGTGCCACACGGTGGCCGGCCGGGACTTTCACCGCGTCAGGGACGCTGTCGGGGCTGAACGCGTTCGGGGTGGGGCCGGAGGCACACGCCGTCAAACCGGCAACTGCCGCCAAAAGAGCCATAGACACGGTGGTTTTGACCATCAACATACTGCAACCTCAGAGTTAAGACGACGCGACTATCGCACAGCCGCGAAGGCCGCGTCGGTCTGGTGGGGTCTGCAGGGCCCGAATGGGCCGCTGGCGGTGTCAAAGTGTGAACAGGGTCACACTTTGATTCAATTTACGGGGGCTGGTGCCCCAGTTTCCTCGGCTGGCAGTCCGGCGGAGGCGCCTTGCGGCGGCGCCACATCGGCGCGCAGGAGACGCAAGAAGTCGCCATCTTTGCTGCGGTTGGTGCCTATGACCCGGTTGCCGCGCAGGTAAGCAGCGACTTCGCTGACTGGCGCCCGCGGGTTGATGCCCCAGTAAAGCGCGGCAGCGCCAGAGATGTGCGGCGTGGCCATGGAGGTGCCCGAGAGCTGCGTGACGCCACCGCCGTTGCGTGACGAAGGAATCTCAACGCCCGGCGCCCAGAGGTCGACGCAGCGGCCGAAATTGCTGAAGCCCGCCTCTTCGTTGTTGCGGTTGACCGCGCCCGCCACAAAGACCGCTGGAACACCGCCGCCACCCAAAATGCCGGGCGAGGTGCGGCAGGCGTCTACGCCCTCATTGCCTGCCGCAATCGTGTACAGAATGCCGGTGCCAGCCGAGCGTTGCACAGCCAGTTCCAGCGCGCGGCTGTTGCCAGGCAGGCTGAAGCTCAGGTTGGCAATGGCTGGTTTGATCGCGTTGGCGGTGACCCAGTCCACCGCCTTGATGGCGTTTGCCACGGTGCCGCCGCCGTTGCAGCCCAGTGCCTTGACGCCAACCAGGCGCACACCCGGCGCCACGCCCACCGTGTCGACATTGTTGTCGCGGGCACCAGCAATGCCAGCCACGTGGGTGCCATGGCCGTTGCAATCCCCGGCCACGCCGCCGGCAAAGTTCACCCGCTGCACCACGTTGAGATCACGGTGGTCTGAAATGCCGGTATCGATCACGTAGATGGTGGGGCCGTCCACCGTGCCGCTGCCGTTGCCGGCCTGGGCCCAGCTGTTGTTGGCGCCGGTGTTGGTGATGCCGTAGGAAACGGCTTGCCGCTCGTTGGCGCCGGCCGAGGGCGCTGGGGTTTGCGGCGCGATCGGGAATGTGGGCAGGGTGATCGTGGTCTGGTCGTCGGTGGGCGTGCTGGGTGAAGGTGCTGGCACCGGAGCACCCCCAGGGGCACCGTTGGCGCGCCGGTTGCCGAGCAGCGAGTTGAGGAACTGCAGGTCCAGCAACTGCACCTTGATCGGCTGGTCTTCCTCCATCCACGCCACCGTCGGCTCCTGACGCAACGCAGCGGCTTGCGCCGGCGTGAGGCTGGCGGAGAAACCAGTCATGACGCGGCCATAGGTCTGCTTGACCTGCATCGTGTGGCGCTTCTCCAGCCTCAGCACCTCTTTGACCAGTTTTTGCGGCAAGTAGCCCCATGCGTCGCCCAGCAGGGCGTAGCGGTCGTCGCGGATGGTTTCCTTGCTTTGCACCGGCGCCATGTGTGCGTCAGACAGCAGCACGATGTAGTCTCTGGTCTGGGCTGCGGCGGTGCCGCAAGCGATGGCGGTGCCCAGCGCAAAGGCCAAGGGCAGGGTGTTGAATCGGCTCAGCAAGGTAATACCTTCGTATCCATTTTTAACTGTGCTTATTGTGTGTTCAAGACCCCCCGAACTTCACGGCCAAATTGCACGGTAAATCTCAGGAGAAACCCTTGAAGGACCGTGCAGGGACGGGGTTCCGGCGATAGCGCCGCGCAACCGGTGCGTCAGCGCGGGGCTGGCGGTGGCGATGCCGGCCCGGACCCTGGGTTCCAAGCCACCGCCCACAGCGATAATCGGCGCACTTCAGGGGAGTTGTGTGGACATTGTTTTGCTGGCCAAGGCGGCCATCATGGGCGTGGTCGAAGGGTTGACCGAGTTTTTGCCCATTTCCTCCACCGGACATCTGATCCTCATGGGTGCGCTTCTGGGTTTTGACGACGCCAAGGCCCGGGTGTTCGACATCGCCATCCAGACCGGCGCGATCTTTGCAGTGGTGCTGGTCTACTGGCAGAAGATCAAGTCCACCCTGGTGGCGCTGCCCACCGAGCGCCAGGCGCGACGCTTCGCGCTGAATGTGGCAATTGGTTTTGTGCCAGCGGTGTTGTTGGGCCTGTTGTTCGGCAAGGCCATCAAAGAGCACCTGTTCACGCCGGTGGTCGTGGCCACCACCTTCATTGTGGGTGGCTTCATCATCTTGTGGGCGGAGCGGCGGCAGGCCAGCGCGGTGCGGGTGCAGGCGGTGGACGACATGACGCCTTGGGATGCCTTGAAGGTGGGCCTGGTGCAGTGTTTGGCCATGGTGCCTGGGACCAGCCGAAGCGGCGCCACCATCATCGGCGGCATGCTGCTGGGGCTGAGCCGACAGGCCGCGACCGACTTCTCCTTTTTCCTCGCCATCCCCACGCTGGTGGGTGCTGGGGCCTACAGCCTGTACAAGGAGCGCGCCTTGTTGTCGATGGCCGACCTCCCGATGTTTTCGGTGGGGCTGCTGTTTTCGTTCCTCAGCGCCTGGCTGTGTGTGCGGTGGCTGCTGCGTTACATCGGCACCCACAGCTTTGTGCCCTTCGCCTGGTACCGCATCGCTTTTGGGGTCGTGGTGCTGGTCACGGCCTACAGCGGCTGGGTGACCTGGGCCGCGTGAGCCCCCGGCGGCGCGGACTGCGGTCAGCGTCCCTGCATGCTGCGAATCGCGGCTTCCACCGCCGCAGCGGCTGCGACGGGCTTCTCCATGGGGAACAGGTGGCTGCCGTCGAGCATGGTCATGCGGCCGCGGGTGACCCGTTCGGTGAGCGCCAGCCCGGCCTGCTTCAACTCGGCCGATTGCAAGCCGCCGATGAAGGCCACCGGGCACCGTGGTGGGTGTCGGGTGAGCAGCCGGTCGAGGTGGTCGGGCAAGGTGTTGTAGATCGCGGTTTCGACGTCCCTGTCAAAGCTCAACACCCGCTCGCCATCGGCATCGAGCGTACCGTGTTCGATGTAGTCGTCCAGCGCCTGAGGAGCCCAACGGGCGAACACCTTTTTGCCTGCAAAGTGGGCCAACGCGCTGTCCCTGTCTGGCCAGCGTTCTCGGCGTTTGCTGCTGACCGCGCCGGGCGACATGCTGCCGAAGAACGTGGTCCGTTTGGCCACGCTGACCGCAGTGGCGCGCCAACCGCCCACCATGGGAGAGTCCAGCAACACCACACCAGCAACGCCGTGGCCGCCCAAGCCTTCGGCCCCGCTGTGGGGGTGGCGTGCCGCCACCATGGCGCTGAGCATGCCGCCCA
>CAZANT010000113.1:0-7735 GCA_964486575.1 uncultured Burkholderiaceae bacterium
AGCCATTGTCTGACGCGCGCGCGAAGTTGATTTTGGCTTCGAAATACAGGCCGCTCGCAGAGCGACTCTGTGCGCTGGCCGCGGCAGAGAAACCCATGGCAAGTGCCAGTGTTGTGGTCGTGAGGATGTGTTTCATGTCTCTTCGTGGATTGCCCGGCACGGTCGCGCCGGTAGGGATAGCGCCTGCACCCACTCCTTTCTTGTTGAAGCTATCAGGTTGAATACCGGAAGCACAAAGCCGTCGTGTTCGCAGGAACAAAAACAGCCAACAAATTCTAGGACGGTGGGTCGGCGCTGTCGGCGCCCTTCTGTAAAGCGAGGCGAAATAGCAACAGGCGCAACGCACCTCTCAACGTGCAACGCCCGCGAGATGCGCCTGTTGGTCGGCGTGGTAAGAGCTTCTCACCATGGCACCCACTGCGGCATGGGTAAACCCCATCGCGTAGGCCGCGGTCTCGAACATCTTGAAGGTGTCCGGGTGGACATAACGCCGCACCGGCAGATGGCTGTTGCTGGGCGCCAGGTACTGGCCGATGGTCAGCATGTCGATGTCATGGGCCCGCATGTCGTGCATGGTGGCGAGGATTTCCTCGTCTGTTTCGCCCAAGCCCACCATCAGGCCGCTTTTGGTCGGCACGTCCGGGTGCAGCGCCTTGAATTTCTTCAGCAGGTTCAGACTGAACTGGTAGTCGCTTCCCGGTCGGGCCTCTTTGTACAAGCGGGGCACCGTTTCCATGTTGTGGTTCATCACGTCGGGCGGCGCGGCTTTGAGGATCTCCAATGCGCGGTCGTCGCGGCCGCGGAAGTCGGGTACGAGGATCTCGATCTGCGTGCCGGGCGACAGCTCGCGGGTGCGGCGGATGCAGTCGACGAAGTGCTGGCTACCACCGTCGCGCAGGTCGTCGCGGTCCACACTGGTGATCACCACGTATTTGAGTTTGAGCGCAGCGATGGTTTTGGCCAAGTTATCAGGCTCGTTTGCATCGAGTGGGTCGGGGCGGCCGTGGCCCACGTCGCAAAACGGGCAGCGGCGGGTGCACTTGTCGCCCATGATCATGAAGGTGGCCGTGCCCTTGCCAAAACACTCACCGATGTTGGGGCAGGAGGCTTCTTCGCACACCGTGACCAGCTTGTTCTGGCGAAGGATGTCCTTGATTTCGTAGAACCGGGTGGTGGGTGAACCGGCACGGACCCGGATCCACTCAGGCTTTTTCAACACCTCGGCTTGCTGCACCTTGACCGGAATCCGCGACAGCTTGGCGGCAGCCTTGTGTTTGGCCATTGGGTCGTAGGACTCGGTGCTGGGTACGTCGCGGACGACGGGGCGGGCGGTATCAGACATGCAGCGGTTGCTTTCGTGGTGGTTCCCAGTTCAGGGCGTCAGGCAATCCACCAGCTTTTGGCCGAGGAGGCCTGCCGCCTCTTCCCAGGTGACAGATAGCCCGATTGTAGAAAGGTCGGTGGTTTGCAGGCCGGCGTAGCCGCAGGGGTTGATGCGTGAAAAGGGTTCCAGGTCCATCGCCACGTTGAGCGCCACGCCGTGGTAGGTGCAATGGCGGCTCACTTTGATGCCCAAGGCGGCGATCTTGCCTAAGCCTTCAAACGGGTCATCGCCTGATGGCGCCCACCGGGCGTGGGAAAACGGGTCGGCCAGACGGACGTAAATGCCGGGCGCGCCTTTGACCCGGTGGCCAGTCACGCCCAGCACAGACAGCGTTTGCACCACCGCTTGTTCCAGCCGGTAAACGTACTCCTTCACGTAGTAGCCGGCCCGCTGCAAATCAACCAGCGGGTAGGCCACCACCTGGCCCGGCCCGTGGTAGGTCACCTGCCCGCCACGGTTGGTCGATGTCACCGGAATGTCTCGGGCAGCCAGAATATGCTCTCTATTCCCGGCTAGCCCGAGTGTGTACTGGCTGGAGTGCTCGCATAACCATAGCGCGTCGGGCGTGCCACTGTCGCGCGTGGCGGTGAACTGTTGCATTGCCGCAACAGTTTCGGCGTAATCAACCTGCCCCAGCCGCTGCATCACGATTGCCATGGCTTACAGGACGATCTTCACCATCGGATGGGTCGACAGCGTGCGGTACAGCTCATCGAGCTGTTCACGCGAGGTGGCCGTCACGTTCAAGGTGATGCCAACGTAATTGCCGGCCTTGCTGTCCCGCAACTCCACCGTCCCGGCGTCGAACGTTGGGTCGAAGGTGCGGGCAATGTGGGTCATGGCCTGCACAAAGCCGTCTACTTTCTGTCCCATCACCTTGATCGGAAACTGCGATGGGTATTCGATCAGCGAGTCTCGTCGGGCTGGGGCGGATGGTGTGGATTCAGGCGGAGTTGTCATGCAGTGTGTGCTGTGTGAGATAGGGAGGTCCGGTCAGTGGTTGTGGGGCACCAGCCAACGGTGCATAAGACAGAAACTCCTGACCAGAGCGTAACCGAGCAACGCGCCGCCAAGTGCAAAACAGCCCATGCCCACCACCACTGGCCAGCCGACGGTGAGCAACCAGTCAAGCAAGCCGGTGGCAGGCACCTGCAAGTCCGACTCCGTTTGCAGCGGTGCATTCACGAACAGGCTGCCGAAGCGGTATGCCAGCCACAACCAGAAACCCAATGTGAGTGGATTGGTAACCAGGGTTGCCATGGCCGCGGCGGGTATGTTGGCCCGCCATGCAACGCAGTGCAGCAAGGCCAGTGGAATCTGGGCCACCGGCACCACAAAGGCCCAAAAAATGCCGATGGCAACACCCCGTGCCACTGGCTCTGGTGCGTTGCACCAGAGTGCAGGGGCGAGCAGCCGGTGTGCGATGGGTTGGAGCCAGCGGTTGCCAGCGAGCGAGTCTGGTGAGGGGATGGTCTGTTGGAGCCATTGCCGCAGGCGGGACGGTGGGGGCGTCTCAGGTTTGTCGCTCATGGCGCCGATTTTCTTGTGGGGAGGAACACCGTTTCGCCAATGGCAATCACCCCGAACGCTTCTTCGGCGACACCCAAAGCGCGTCGGGCAAGGGCGAGGTCTAGCGGAGGCTGGTCCAGTGGTTCGTCGCTCAGGTCGAAAGTACCCCAATGAATCCCAATGCTCCGCTTGGAATTGAGGTCCTGGTGGATGCGCACTGCTTCGCGTGGGTTGATGTGCTGGTCTTTCATGAACCAGTTGGGCTCGTACGCACCAATGGCGATCAGAGCCAGGTCGAAGCCATTGCCAAGTTGCTGGCTGGCAAAGCGGGCGCGGGTCGCGACAAAGTCCTGGCTGTAGCCGGTGTCACCGGAAAAGTACCAGTGAAAGTCTGGGCCAAGCACGGCCCATCCGCCCCACAGGCTGTGGTGTCGGTCGTTCAGGCTGCGGCCAGACCAATGCTGCACCGGAGTCAGGTAAAAATCGGTCGTACCCACCCGATGCGACTGCCACCAGTCCAGCTCAACGACACGGTCGATACCGAGCTGCGTCAGCCACGCCTTGACGCCAAGCGGCACCAAAAAAAGCGGTGCCCCTCGTTTTTGTGCCGCCAGTAACAACACGCTGTTGCGGTCAAGGTGGTCAAAGTGGTTGTGTGAAACAACCACCACATCAATGTGCGGCAAGTCAGAGATCGCGATGCCAGGCGCCTGCTTCCGTTGTGGTCCGATCAGCGCGACTGGGGAAGCGCGTTGGCTGAAGATCGGGTCAGTCAACACATTCAGTCCGCTTGCCTGCACCAGCACCGATGCGTGGCCAATCCAGGTCGCTGCGGGGCGCATTCCAGCCCCCGCCAGCCCATTGGCGTGGATGGCTTTCAGGTCTGGCGTGACCGTGGGGGTGGGGGCGGGTGAACGCGAGTCAACACGGTTGCGCTCACTCAGCCACCGGTACACGTCGCCCATGGATTTCGAAATCGTACCCATGTCGTTGTTGCGAAAGCCCGTCGGTGTGTGGTGTGGTTTCGCCGCGTCGTAGTGGGCGTTGCGGGTGCTGCACGAAATCAAAAGAAGTGCAAGACCCATGGCAAGCGCCGAACAGAAAGGCGAGGAATTCATGCGGCTCGAGGTGCAATTGAACGTACTTGATTGTGGCGCACGCCTGCGGACTGGACGGGTGGCAAGGACATGCGCAGATGACCGCGTTCTAGGAATTTCGTTTTTGCAGGGGTTTCTACGTATAATCGTAGGCTGTCAACTTTGTGACCTTGTAACTTCGTCGTAATCCGGCATGCCAACAATCGCCAAGCACGACGAAGAACTACCGGCAACAGACATTTGGGCCGGCTCTGCTGAGCCAATGACGGCGCCAGAAGCTGCTGATCTAAGACGCACTCTCTGGCAGTGGTCGCCGCTGAAGGTGGTTGGTTATCAGGCTGTTGCTGGAATGTTGGTGGTGTTGCTGGTTGTAACGTGCACCGGGGACGCAGCGAAAGCGCTTTCGACCATGTCGGGGGTGGTTTGTGTTGTATTGCCCGGGTTGGTGTTTGCATTCGGGATGCGTCGGCGTGGCAGGTTGTCAATGGCGGGCGCTGTACTTTCTGTTTTTTTTGTCTGGGAGTTGATCAAGGTCGCCTTGACCATCGGACTGTTGTCGGTGGTGCCCTTCGTATTTGTGGGGGTTGAGTGGTTTTATCTTCTCGCTGGATTTGTAGTGACTGTCAAGGCGTCTTGGTTGGCGCTTATTCCCCGGCGCTCACTTGTTGAGCGTCGATTAGGTTAATTTTCGATGGTGATTTATGGCTGCTGAGAACGCTGGAGCGAATGGTCCTTCCGCTGGAGAGTACATCCAGCATCACCTGCAACACCTGCAAAAAGACTTCTCGTTCCAGAGTGTCAAGCAGCAAAGCATCGTCGACTTCAGTTTGTTTAACCTGGATTCGCTGGCGTACTCCGTCATTCTGGGAATTTTGGGCTGCTGGCTGCTTTGGTCGGCAGCGCGCAAGGCCACTTCTGGTGTGCCTGGTCGGTTCCAGGCGGCGGTAGAAATTTTGTCTGAAATGGTGGAGAACCAAGCCAAGGGCGTGATTCGAAATGCCGCAAGCCGCAAATTGGTGTCTCCGCTAGCATTGACGGTGTTCGTCTGGATTTTTCTGATGAACGCCATGGACATGCTGCCTGTGGATTTCCTGCCTGCCATCTGGCATTCGGCGGGTCCTGCGTTGGGTTTTAAGGACTACATGCGTGTCGTTCCCACGGCCGATCTTTCGACCACACTGGGTCTGTCCGTGAGTGTGTTGTTGGTCTGCTTGGTCTACAACGTGAAGATCAAGGGCATTGGAGGATGGGTCCACGAGTTGCTGGCTGCGCCGTTTGGAGACAAGTGGTTCTTGTACCCGGTGAATTTCTTGATGCAGCTGATTGAATTCGTCGCGAAGACGGTGTCGCACGGTATGCGGTTGTTCGGCAACATGTTTGCTGGCGAGTTGGTGTTCATGCTGATCGCTTTGATGGGCGGTGTATGGGCCTGGCAGTTCAATCCCCTGGACGGGATGTTCTGGCTGGGTGTTGGGCACGTGATAGCTGGTGCTGTTTGGAGCATCTTCCACATTCTGGTTATCACACTGCAGGCCTTCATCTTCATGATGTTGACGTTGATCTACGTGGGGCAGGCCCACGATTCACACTGAGTTTTCGTTTCTCTCTTTCTTTTTTTCCACACTATTCAAGGAGCAATCATGGAAAACATTCTCGGCTACGTAGCACTGGCATGCGGCATCATCGTGGGCCTCGGCGCCATCGGCGCATCGATCGGCATCGCATTGATGGGCGGTAAGTTCCTTGAGTCGTCGGCCCGTCAACCCGAACTGATGAACGAACTGCAGACCAAAATGTTCATCTTGGCCGGTCTGATCGACGCTGCTTTCCTGATCGGCGTTGCCATCGCGTTGTTGTTCGCCTTTGCCAACCCGTTCGTTCTCAAGTAATCACTTACTAAGAACTTCACGTCGGAAAAGGAACAAGCCGTGAACATAAACGCAACCCTGTTCCTGCAAGCCGTAGTTTTCGCGATCTTGGTTTGGTTCACGATGAAGTTCGTGTGGCCGCCCATCACGAAAGCTTTGGATGAGCGGGCTCAGAAAATAGCCGCTGGTCTTGCTGCTGCCGATAAAGCCAAGTCCGAGTTGACGGCGGCCAATCAGCGCGTGGAAGCGGAACTGAGCAAGTCTCGCAACGAAAGTGCGGCGCGTTTGGCCGACGCGGAGCGTCGCGCCCAGGCCCTCATTGACGAGGCCAAAGCCCGCGCAACCGAAGAAGGCAATAAGTTGATCGCCGCAGCAAAACAAGAGGCTGAACAGCAGGCCGCCAAGGCGCGTGAAGCATTGCGCGATCAGGTGGCTGCTTTGGCCGTCAAAGGCGCTGAGCAGATCCTGCGCAAAGAGGTGAACGCCTCGGTGCACGCCGAGCTGCTTAGTCGCCTGAAGACCGAGCTGTAAAGGGACAACATGGCCGAAATCGCCACCATTGCCCGCCCTTACGCGGAAGCTTTGTATCAGTCTGCCAAGAACGACCTGCAGAGTACCGCTGCATGGCTGGATCAACTGGCTGCGATAGCAGCTGACGCCCAGCTTCAGCAACTTGCCGATAACCCCAAGGTGAGCGGCAGTCAGGTTTTTGACGTCATCGTCGGCGCGTCGCGGCTCACGCTGTCTGAGCATGCGCAGAATTTCCTGCGCACGGTGATCGATAACGGCCGGCTGGTGGCTTTGCCCGAAATTGCGGCACAGTTCCGCGCACTAAAGAACGCTCAAAGTGGTTCCTCTGACGCCATTGTGTATAGCGCTTATCCCATCGCTGGGGAGGCTCTGGCCGATGTGGCGCAAACCCTGGAGAAGCGATTTGGGCGCAAGCTGAATGTTGCTGTCGCAGTCGAGCCCGCCCTGATTGGTGGTATCCGCGTCGTGGTGGGTGATGAAGTGCTGGACACCTCCGTCAAAGCCCGCCTTGAGCAAATGAAAGTGGCCTTGACTGCCTGAGCGCAGACAGGACCTGTTGGTAATTTAAAGAAAGAAGGAAAGAGTCATGCAACTCAATCCCGCAGAGATTTCTGAGCTGATCAAGAGCCGGATTGAGGGGCTGTCTGCCAGCGCCGACATCCGTAATCAGGGCACGGTTGTTTCCGTGACCGACGGCATCGTTCGCATTCACGGCCTGTCCGATGTGATGCAAGGCGAGATGCTGGAGTTTCCTCCCACCGCTGACGGAACGCCTACGTTTGGTTTGGCGCTGAACCTCGAGCGTGACTCGGTGGGTTCGGTGATTCTGGGTGAGTACGAGCACATTTCTGAAGGCGATACGGTGAAGTGCACCGGCCGCATTCTGGAAGTACCCGTCGGCCCTGAGCTGATTGGCCGCGTGGTTAATGCCCTTGGTCAGCCGATCGACGGTAAAGGTCCAATCAATGCCAAGATGACCGACGTGATCGAGAAGGTGGCGCCCGGTGTGATCGCCCGTAAATCGGTGGATCAGCCAGTGCAGACCGGCCTGAAGTCGATTGACTCGATGGTACCCGTCGGCCGGGGTCAGCGGGAACTGATCATCGGTGACCGTCAGACCGGTAAGACCGCTGTGGCCATTGACGCCATCATCAACCAGAAGGGTCAGAACATGACCTGCGTCTACGTTGCGATCGGCCAGAAGGCTTCGTCGATCAAGAACGTGGTGCGCGCCCTGGAACAGGCCGGCGCCATGGACTACACCATCGTGGTGGCCGCATCGGCCTCCGAGTCGGCCGCCATGCAGTACCTGTCGGCCTACGCCGGCTGCACCATGGGCGAGTACT
>CAZANT010000114.1:0-7708 GCA_964486575.1 uncultured Burkholderiaceae bacterium
GTTGGCGTCGTTGGTGTGGTTGGTGTGGTTGGTGTGGTTGGTGTGGTTGGTGTGGTTGGCGTTGTAGGCGTTGTAGGCGTGGTTGGGTTCGTCGGGTTCGTCGGGTTCGTGGGTGTGGTCGGGGTCTGGCTGCTGTTGTCGTTGCCGTCGTCGTCACTGCCGCTGGCAGCCAGCGCGCCAATCAAGCCGCCCAGTGCCAGTGGCAGCAGCCAGCCCACGCCTTCACCGGCCGAGCCAGGCTTCTTCACCGCCAGAGTCGTCGCCTTGGCCACCTCGTCGGCACCCGTGACCACCATGTCGCCGGAGATCAGTTCTACCTGCAGTTGGTCGGCCGCGCCAGCAGCGCCTGGCTTGACGTTCACCAGTGCTTCGGTGCCGCCGGTGAAGGTGCCCGACAGCGGCGTTTCGCCGGGCTGACGGCCCGGGAGGACCACGTTGGCAAAACCGTCTTTGGGAACGATCACACGGTCCCCTGGGATCAGGGCTTGCTTGCCATCCACCGGCAGTCGGTTGCCATCGCGAACGATCTGCGTGCCCGGCGATGCCTCGGTGATCACACCCAAACCAGCGGGGCCGCGTGGCGTGGTGCTCAGCGTGTCCAGGGTTTGCTGGGTGTCAAAGGGCTGGCTCACTTTGGCTTGCGCCAGCAGTTGGTCATTGGAGATTTCGTAGTTGCTTTGCATGGTGGTGTCCTGTTGGTACGTATCGTGGGATCCATTCCACCGGGTAGACCGATGGACTTACAAGCTTTAGGTGCTGAGGTGGATACGTTAACCAAGGTTCTAGCCAATGTTTGCAACTCGGACTTACCCTAGCGTGAACTAGTTGACAAACCGCATGTCTGTTTATCTAGATTGGCTTTTTGAGTGAGCGCACACGGGTCGGCGGGGTGTGCGAAAGTGCGCAGACTGCGCATGCAGGGGCCACCTAGGGTGGTCGGCAATGCGACAGCCGAAAAGACAAAAGGGCCAGCACTTACGTGCTGGCCCTTGTCAATGTTGGCTCCTCGACCTGGGCTCGAACCAGGGACCTACGGATTAACAGTCCGGCGCTCTACCGACTGAGCTATCGAGGAACAAGCCTCAGATTATAGCGTGGTTTTTTCCGTTTTTTAGAGCAGAGCCTGAAATGCTAGGCGCACTGTTCGTGGTGCGCCTGGGAACAGGTAGGAGTGGCCGAACTGGTACGGGGATTCTTTGAAGTAGCGGCGGTCGAACAGGTTGTCGACACCGAGCGTCCAGGTGGTGTCCGTCTTGTGGATGCGGGTGTTGTAGCGTAGAGCGGTGTCCACGCGGGTCCAACGGGGAATGGTGACGGACTGGTCGGGCAGGGCGCTGCGACTGGCTTCGTGGGACAGGTGGCCATGCAGGCTCAGGCCGGGCACGGCGGCGACGCGGTAGTCGGCCCCCGCGCGAAGAACAGCGTCGGGCACGTTGACCGGGCGTTTGCCGTTGATGGTGGCGTTGGCGCTGCCCTGGCGGTTGGCGTCGATCAGGGTCAGGCCGGCGTTGAAGGACCAGGGGCCAGTCTGGGTGGCCCCGTTGAGCTCCACACCCCGGTGCCTCGCGTCACCATCTGCCTGGCGGGTGCAGGTGTTGTCGGCGTCGCAGCTGCCCACGTCGGCGAACAATGGCCGAATGATGCTGAACAGCGCGGCACTCCAGCGCAAGGCGTTCAGCTCGCCTTTGATGCCGACCTCGCTTTGGCGGCTTTTGAGTGCTGGCAGGGCTTGGCCTTGGTTGGTGTAGCGGGGCCGGCCGGGCGCCACTTCCGACTCGACGCCCTGCCCGTAGCTGGCGTAGACCAGATAGGAGGGTGTGAGCTGGTAGCTGGCGGCGAACCAGGGGGTGGTGATGTCGCGGCTGTAGCCGGTCGCGCGCGACCCGTCTGTGCGGACGCTGTCGCGGCTCAATTGCGTGTGGCGCACGCCAAGCCAAGTGGTGAAGCGCTGGGTCCACGCGATGGCATCGAAGGCCGAAAATTCGGTGCTGTGCTCGCTGCGGTTGGTGTTCTCGTCCGTCAGTTCTGGGGCAGGGTCGAACACCGGCACGGTGGCGAGGTTGCCGGTTCCAACGTAGTTGTAGGCTTGGCGGTTGAAGCGGTCGCGGGTGCGGCTGGTGAGCAGACCAAAGCCAAGGTCGTGTCGGATGCTTCCAGTCTCAACGCGACCTTTGAGTTGCAGTTGCGCGGCGGTCAGGGTGCGGCGTTCGCCCTCGCTACGGAAGTCGTAGAGATCGTAGTCGCCGTTGGGGGTGAATCGGTCGCAGAACTCAAATGGGCCGTTGAAGCAGTCACCGCCAAAGGGGAAGGCGGTGCGGTCGTCGGACTTCAGCCGCTGTGTGCCAGCCTGGGCCGACCAGCGCCACTGGCTGTTGATGGCTTGCTCGAACTTCACGCTGCCCGTCAGCCCTTCCAGCACCACGGGCAAAGACCAGGGCTGGGCGTTCAGGTTCAACCGGGGGTCGGGCGTGGGCAGGGTCGTGCCGGTGATGCTGAGGCCGGGGGCACTGCGCTGCGAGCGGCGCGAGTACTCCACCTCGGCCTCCAGCACCGAGTCGCGGCTCAAGCGCCAGTCGAACGCAGCGGCAAGCAAGCGGCGCTGACCGTCCAGATCGCGCACGTAGCTGCCAATGTCTTCGGCCACCGCGTTGAGGCGGTAGCCGAATGTCTTGCCGTCGCCGAAGCGGCCGCCCAGGTCCACCCCTGTCAGCAGGCCGCCGTGGTTGCCAGTTTCAAGCCGGACGCTGCGCAGGTCTTGCTCGGTGGGGCGCTTGACCAGGTAATTGACCAGCCCGCCAGGGGCGCTGGTGCCAGCCTGGATACCGCTGGTGCCGCGAAGGATTTCCACCCGCGCCTTGTTGTCGAGCGGAATGCTGCCCTCGGCGCTGATGGGCAGGCCTTCGCGTCGGTAGTTGTACTTGTTGTCGAGCACGAATCCGCGCACGGTGACGAAGTCCCAGTAGCCCTGGGCGTTGTAGCCGTCGCTCACCGAGGCGTCGAACCTCACCAGATCGGCCAGTCGACGGGCGCCGACGGCTTCGATTTGCTGCGCGTCAATCAGCGTGGCGCTGACGGGTGTGCGCGAGAGCGCTGCGTCGCTCAGGCCCAGCACATCCACGACCGGCGAGGCACTGCGCTCGTTCACCAGCACCGGCTTCAGCGTCGCTTCGGTGGTTTGCGCCCAACTGTTGGTAGCTATAAAAGAAATAGCTAAAGCGCAAGGTTTAACTAGGGCTTTAGCCCGTTTCTGGTTGAATTGAATGGATTTTTTTGCCATAACGTCTTTCTGAACGTCACAGCAGGTCGGCCTGCCGGATCATGCGGGCCGTTTGAGATGCCGTCTGCAAGCAGACGCGCGGCCCGATCCTGAACAATGCTTCCCTGCGCGAGGATTACCTCAATCAGGTTCAAAGGGACTCTCTCAGTCTTGCGGCGCCTTTTGGCCCCCCGCGACACCCCCAGCGGATGTGTTTCGGTAAACACGGCACGATTGTAGTTCGCCCAGCGTAACAAAAAAGCCGCTGCGTTGGCAGCGGCTTTTTACGGGTCAGGGCCATGGGCTGGCCCTGGGGTCTCATGAGCACGTCAGGGCAGCACGGTATCTGTGCGACGGCTAATGTTCTGGATTCGCAGGTCCAGCGTTTCAGGCGTTTCGGCCAGTGCAAACGGCGTGGTACGGAATCGGGCCTGCAGAAACTCGCCCAGCGCGTCCTGCTCGGTGCCCGGCGCAGCGAAGCTCGACAAGCCGCCCGCGGTGTTGGCTGTCGCCACGGTGTTGAGGTTGACGCGGTTCACCTGGGTTGCAACAGCGCCGAAGGGGTAACCGTCACCGCCGTCGGCCAGGAAGCCGAGCGTGACCATGCGGAACACGCGGTTGGGGTCGCCTTGCAGCGTGCCGTTGCGCACCACCGCGTCGGTGCCGACGATCAGCGAGCGGATGCGGGTACCTGCTGTGCTGACGGCGCCCGATGTGACGACCTGCGCCGTGCCTGCTGGGTCGTAGCTGAAGGCCATGCCGCCCACCTGCGGGAAACGGCCCTGCGCGCCCAGCACGGCCACGCCATGTTCCAGCAACACCTTGAGTTGGGTGGCGGTCACGTCCAGCGTGGCGAGGCTGTTGTTGAAGCGCAAGGCCGAGCCAATGGCGAGCTGGGAGATTTCACCGGCCGCGCGGTTTGCGTCGGGATTCGCGCGCGGGGGCGAGAGGAGGGCTTGGCTCGCATCTGTGGAGCCAGCGGGTGCGGTGATCTCACCGATCTCCGAACGGATGCCACCGCCGTTTTTCAGCGAAATCCGCACGGTGGGGTCGATGGCCTGGGCGTAGAACAGATTGGCGTCCGCGGTCAGGTTGCCGAAGTTGGTTTCCTGGTTGCGCACCGAATTGCGACGGCCGTCCAGGAATACGCTGGTGCGGCCCTGCACATTGCCGTCTTGGGCGCGGACCACACCGTTCAGCGCGTCGCGCAGCTGCACCACCCGGGGCACGGGCGTCACGCCACCGGCCGCGTCATTGGTCTGGCTGGTGACTTGCGCGCCGCTGCGGGCGGTGTCGAACAGCGCCGGAACCAGTCGGCCCTGCGCGTCGAACGGGGCAATGAAGCGGCCCAAGTATTTGTAGTCGGCATCTACGTTGACGACCGCCACCGGCTCGTTGGTGCTCGACATCTCCAGCGTGGGGTAGGCGCCCATGGAGGTGTCGCCAGGGCGCAGTGTGTCGGTGGCATCGCTCAGCAGGGTGTTTGAGCCACCGGCGACGATGATGTACGCCATTGAGCAATCGGGCCAACTGCCGCTCCACCGAGATGGTCTGCATGTGGGCCAGCAGCACGATTTTGTTGATGCCGGCGGCGCGCATCTCGTCAACGCCGGTTTGCAGGTTGCGGGCCAAGGCGGCCACATCAAAGTTACCTCCGCCGGTTTGGGCTGGAGTGAAGCCCAGGTTACCGGTGGTGGCGATGGTGGTGAACACCGGTGAACTCGCGCCGATCACGCCAATCGTTTCGGTTCCTACGGTGATGCGTGCCCAGCCGCTAACTCGGTTCGCCAAGGTATTCACGTTACCGCCGTTGGGGGCCATGCGGCCGGACACGGTGGACTCGGCAGCAAAGTTGACGTTGTACGCCAGGTAAGGGAACTGCGCGCCCTGCCACAGCGCCGCGCCGGTGCCAGCGGAGTTGATGATGTTGTTGAACTGAAGCGGGCCGAGGTCGAGCTCATGGTTGCCGAGGGCCGAGGCCTGGATGCCGATGGCGTTGAGCATGGCAATGTCAGCCCGGCCCACGTCGGTGGTACCCAGCAGACTGGCCAGGGCCGGGTCGCCAGAAGCATTGAATCGGGGGCCGGGGATGTAGTTGTCGCCGGAGCTGACAACGATGGTGTTGTTGGGCATTTCCGAGCGGAAGCGCGACACCAGGCCCGACAAGTTGGCAACGCTGCCGAGCGCGGTGGCGTCGCTGCCATCGGCGTCGGCCACGTGGAGCAGCTGCAGGGTGAAGGCGGCCGGTGCCACGGGTGCCGGGGCCGGCGGCGTGTCGCTGCCAGAGCCACCGCAGGCGGCCAGGGCCAGCAAGGCGGCGGAGATTGCGGTGGCGCTAAGGAAGCCCCGGCGCAGTGGCTCGGCGGGGGCGTCCGGGGCGGGGGCAGGAGTCAGAAATGCGGTCATGGTGGGTTCCTGTGAATAACCACTTGACCTTAAGGAGGGCCCATGACAAATCGGTTAAACACCGGCAAAACCCTGCGGTACGCTGGTGGTGCGGTGCCCGCTGGTGTGCCGGCGGGCACAGCCCGGCAAGGCCGCACAGACGAAAAAAAGCCCGCACGAGGCGGGCTCGGTCGCAACGCCCGTTACGCTCAGTCGAAGACCGGCGACTCCACACCCAACACCTTGTGCAGCTTGGGGCTGGTGGTGGTGTACTGCAAGTGAATCTTGCCTTTTTCAGGGAAGACCATGGCGGCGGCGGCAAAGGCAGCCAGTGCGCATTCATGGAAGCCGCTCAGGATGAGCTTTTTCTTGCCAGGGTAGGTGTTGATGTCGCCAACCGCAAAAATACCGGGGATGTTGGTGGAAAACTTCTCGGTGTCCACCACCAGCTGCTTGCGCTCAATGTCCAGGCCCCAGTCGGCGATCGGGCCCAGCTTGGGGCTGAGGCCAAAAAATACCAGCAGCACGTCGAGCGGAACCACACGGGTCACGCCGTCGGCGCCGGTCACCTTCACGCCCACCAGCTTGCCGTCGCGGGCGTCAAAACCGGTGATCTGCCCGATGATGAACTGCATCTCGTGCTGCTCGCACAGGTCTTTCATCTTGGCCACGCTCGCGGGTGCTGCCTTGAAGCCGTCGCGGCGGTGGATCAGGATCACACTCTCGGCCTTGTTCGGCCCTTCGGCCACGAAGTTCAGCGTCCAGTCGAGTGCCGAGTCGCCGCCGCCAACCACCACCAGGTTCTTGCCGGCAAAATCGGCCGGGTTCTTGACGCGGTAGTGCAACTGTGTGCCTTCAAACTGCTCCAACCCCTCAACCTTAAGTGTGCGCGGCTCGAAGGCGCCCACGCCACCGGCAATGAAGATGGTCTTGGTCAGGAACTGGGTGCCCTTGGAGGTTTCCACGAAGAAGCGGCCATCGTCCTGTTTCTGCACCGTGGTCACGGTCTGGCCCAGGTGGAAGGTGGCGCCAAAAGGCTCAATTTGCTTGAGCAGCGCGTCCGTCAATTCTTGGCCAGTGCAGACCGGAATGGCGGGAATGTCGTAGATCGGCTTGTCAGGGTACAGCTCGACCGGTTGGCCGCCGGGGTAGGCCAGCGCGTCAATGACGTGGGCTTTGATCTCCAGCAGGCCAAGTTCGAACACCTGAAACAAACCCACCGGTCCCGCGCCGACGATGACGGCATCAACTTCCAAGGGGCCGTCGTGGGCATGGGCGGTGGTAACCACTGCGTCGTTCAATTGAGGTTCCATGGTGAGGGGCTGAAAATAGAAATCAGGGGTGGGCGCTCAGCGCACCAGTTCCGACAACTTGTCGGTCTTGTCTTTCCAGTCGTCGGCGTCCGGCAGTGGCGTCTTGCGCTTGGTGATGCTGGGCCAGCCCACGCGCGACAGTTCGACGTTGAGTTTGATCATGTGCTGCTGGTCGGCCGGCACGTCTTCCTCGGCGTAGATGGCGTTCACCGGGCACTCGGGAATGCAGACCGCGCAGTCGATGCACTCGTCCGGGTCGATGGTGAGGAAGTTCGGGCCTTCGCGGAAGCAATCGACGGGGCACACGTCCACACAGTCGGTGTATTTGCAGCGGATGCAGGCTTCGGTGACAACGTGGGTCATGGTTGACTCGGTTAAAAAGTGAAAACAGGCTGTGCGGCTGTCCGCGTAAACCCTCTATTTTAGGCTTTCAGCGCACCAAAGCGGCCGCTGAGGTCTTGTGGCTGGCGGTGTCCACCAACACCATCGCGCCCACAGCGCGCGATCGCCCATAAGGCAGCAGTGCCAGTGGCTCCTGCAATGCCAGTGTGACGTGACCAATTGCGTTGGGCGGCAGCTCGGTCGCGTCTTCTTCGGCCAGGGTGTTCACGTCGAGCTTGTGCACGATGCGCTTGACCTTGGCCTTGACCCAACGGTGGCCGTGCAGCGCCCAGTAGAGGCGTCCCGCCACGAGTGGCTCGTCGTCCATCCAGGCGACGGTGGCGTCGAACTCGCGCACCGGTGTGAAGGCGCC
>CAZANT010000115.1:0-7644 GCA_964486575.1 uncultured Burkholderiaceae bacterium
GGGGTGTTGCGCCATCTCCACGCGCAACAATGCCTGCAGTGCGTCCAGCCAGGCCATCTTGTAGGCAAATTTTTCGCTGCCCGGCGCCTGGCCGTTGACAAAGTAGCCATTGACCACCCGAAGTGCGCCCAGCGGTGAATCGAAAGTGGCGGCGATCACCCGGGCCTGGTCGTCGGCAAAGCCAGGGATGTTGTGCACCACATCCCGCGCCGGGGTGCGGCTGAGCAAGGCCACGCCGTTGTAGGTTTTCTGGCCGAAGAAGGTGGCTTGGTACCCGGCGGCCTCCACTTCTTTCAGCGGAAACTTATCGTCACTGAGCTTGAGTTCCTGCAGCGCCAAGACGTCAACCGGGTTGGTCCTTAGCCAGTCCAATACCTGGGGCAGCCGTACGGCCAGAGAGTTGACGTTCCAGGTGGTGATACGCATCGGTGATAGGCAGAAAAAGTGCGCGGCCCGGCGCGGGAGTACAGGCGTCGCTTAGCTTACCAGCCACCATGCCAGCCCACCAATCACCAGGACCACCAGCAACGCCTTCGAGCCCTGGTAAGCCCCTCGGTGCCCATGTTTCCAGGCCTTGAAGCGGGCGCTTTTGTGCTGGCCAAAACGGTGGCTCCACGCGTACGCGCGGCTGATGCCGCCCACACGTTCACCGGGTACGTTCTGGGTGGCGGTGGCACGGCCAAGGTGGCGGCTGACCCAACGGTTCAGGGCTGCCATGGGCCTTGTATGCAGCGGGCGCTCCAGGTCACAAAACAAAATGATCCGGTGTTGGTCGGTGGCGTTGTGCGCCCAGTGCACATAGGTTTCGTCGAACACCAAATCCTCGCCATCGCGCCAGACGTGGCGCTGGCCGTCGACATGTATGCAGCACTCGTCGGAATTGGGCGTGACCAGACCAAGGTGGTAGCGCAGTGAACCCGCAAACGGGTCGCGGTGGGGTGTGAGCTGACCGCCTGCAGGCAACAGTGCAAACATCGCACCCTTGACGCGGGGTACCTGGGCCAGCAAAGCCACCGTTTGCGGGCACAAGCCCACGGCGGACGGCAGTGGGCCGTCGTACCAGGTCAGGTAAAAGCGCTTCCAGCCGCGTTTGAAGAACGAACCAAAACCCGCATCGTCGTTTTGCGCGGCCGCGCGGATGTGACCGTCTTCAAACAAGCGCACCGCCTCGTCCCGGATCGTAGGCCAATGTGCGCGCAACAGGTCGAGGTCGGGAAAATTTCGCGGGTTCAGCAACGGGGTGGTCGGCACCCGAGAGAACCAGTACATCAACACGTTGTAGGGCGCAAACAGCACCGTGTGGTTGACCATCTGCCGCAGCAAGGGCAGGCGCGCTTTTCCGCGCAGGTGCAGGTACAAGGCGCTGCCAAAAAACACCAGCAGCAGCGAGGACTTTGCCCACATCGTCATGCGCCCGTACCTGCGAGCGCCGGGACCTGCTGGGCGCCGAACTGCTTCGCCATAAAGGCCCAGACCATGCGCGATGCGTCGGGGCCGCTGGCGTCGCAGTAGGGCCGGCCTTTGGTACCACCGCTCCACGCGTGGCCCAGGCCATTGATCACACACAGCGTGGCCACCACCTTGCGCTGGCGGGTGAAGTCGGTCAGCGTCATTTCACGCCGCTGCCCGCGTTGCACCGTTCGGCCTGGTGAGCGCTTCGCCCCAGCGGCCTGGGCCCAGAGCCCGGCCGCGGCTTCGCCGTTGCTTGGGGCAACCACCGTGTCGGCACTGCCGTGGATGACCAGGAGTGGCGGCCAGCGGGTGGCGGCGTCCAGCGCCATGGGCGTGTTGCGGCCCAGCATGGCGGCCAGCGCCGACGCGGTGGAGTGGGCGGCGCCGGGCGGTATGCCCGAATGCATCACCACCGCGCAGAAACGCGCCGGGTAGCGGCTGGCAAGCAGCGCCGCCATGCTGGCACCTGCCGACAGGCCTGCCACACCGATGCGGGCCGCATCAACCGGGTAGCGCAGGCACACTTGGTCAATGGCGGCAACGAGCGTGGCGGCTTCGCGGTAGGCACGGCGGCTGTCGGTGTCGTACCAATTCCAGCAGCGTTGCAGGTTGATGCGGCGGTCCTGCTCCGGGTAAAGCACCAGAAACCGGCCAGGGATGGCCAGCCGGTTCATGCGTGTGCTGAGGGCAAAAGCGTCGGCGTCTTGGCCACAGCCGTGCAGCATCACCACCAAGGGCAGGCGTTCACCCGCCAGCACGCCGGGTGGTTTGAACAGTTGGTAGCGCCGTGTCCCGGCCGGGCCCACGGCGTGGCCGCTGGTCCACGCGCCCGGTGCTGGTGGCCGGGCGGAGGTCGGGCGCGGGCCTGTTGTGCGCGCTTTCTTGACCGGGCTGGGCCGTCGTGGCATCGCCTGCGACTTGGCGACGGCTTTCAGTCCGACCCTCACGCTGCGCGCCAGGGTGCGCGAGACGGTGCGCGTGAGGGAACGCGACAGTGCCGTGGACCAGAGCAGGGAAGTGCGTTTTTTAGGCATGGTGCAGACAGAGTTGCCACACCTTACGCCAGCGACTGGCCAAAATTAAGGGAAAACCCTTGAATTGGGCGCCTTCTGACAGCGCAACCCGGATTTGGACTACGTGGCGCGTCTACAGGGAGTCCGCCAGCGGCCCGGGTGGGGGTGTTCTCAGGCGCACAGGCTTTAGCCCTAGGCTAATTTGGTGACATTGCCATCAATTAGACAGCGGTGTATGGCGGTAGGTGACCAAGCTGTAGCGCAGTCCGCTGGCTGCCGTATGGACTGTGCGGCTAACTTCCACCCAATCGGGACCGAAGGCGGGCGCGTGGGCGTCGCCCGCGTAATCGGCGTCAATCTCGGTCACCACCGCGGTGTGGGCAAGGGGCAGGGCTTGGGCATACACCTCGGCACCGCCAATCACCCAGGCGTCTGTGTTGGCCGGACAGAGCGTACCGGCCTCGGCCAACGAGCCCGCACGCAGCGCGCCATCGGCTTGCCAGTCGGCTTGGCGTGTGACCACGATGTTGACGCGGCCCGGCAGTGGGCGGAACTGGGGGGGAAGCGAATCCCAGGTCTTGCGGCCCATGATGACGGGCGCGCCCAGAGTGGTGCGTTTGAAGTGCGCCAGGTCTTCAGGCAGGTGCCAGGGCAGCGTGCCGTTGATGCCAATGACGCCGTTGCGGGCCTGAGCCCAGATCAAATGGAGTTTCATGGTGCTAGACCGCCACCGGCGCCTTGATTGCTGGGTGGCATTGGTAGTCCAGCACTTCGAAGTCCTCGTACTGGTAGTCGAAGATCGAGGCCGGTTGGCGTTTGATGTGCAAGGTCGGGTAGGGGAAGGGCGTGCGGCCCAGTTGCAGCGCCACCTGCTCGGAGTGGTTGCTGTAGATATGGCAATCGCCGCCGGTCCAAATGAAGTCGCCCACAGCCAGACCGCACTGTTGCGCGACCATGTGGGTCAGCAGTGCGTAGCTGGCGATGTTGAAAGGCACGCCCAGAAAAATGTCAGCGCTGCGTTGGTACAACTGGCAACTGAGCTTTGCCGGCTCGCCCGCCACTTGCGATGGCGCCACGTAGAACTGGAAGAAGGCGTGGCAGGGCATCAGCGCCATTTTGTTCAGCTCGGCGACGTTCCAAGCACTGACGATGATGCGTCGCGAGTCAGGGTTGGTTTTGAGTGTCTTGATGACCTCGGCAATCTGGTCGATGTGGCCGCCGTCCGGCGTCGGCCAGCTTCGCCACTGCACGCCGTAGACTGGGCCCAAGTCGCCGTCTTCACGGGCCCACTCGTCCCAGATGGTCACGCCGCGTTCTTTCAACCAGTTGTTGTTGCTGGAGCCGGTGAGGAACCAGAGCAACTCCAGGATGATGGACTTGAGGTGGACTTTCTTGGTGGTGACCAAAGGGAAGCCCTCGGTCAAATCGAAGCGCATCTGGTGGCCGAAAACGCTGGTCGTGCCGGTTCCGGTCCGATCGGGCTTGAACACACCGTGGGTGGCCACGTGGCGCATGAAGTCTTCGTACTGGGAACGGATGGGGCGGACAGGGGCTGTGGTCATGGCGGTGGTGGTCAGTGTGGCCGGCGCCGCAGCGGGCGGGCCAATCCATTATTTCATGCCGCTCAGGGGGAGGGGCCATGCGCCGATGGCGCTGTGAAACAATCGTTTGATCGACCCAAGCGCAGTCATGCCATATCCGCCCACATCGACCGGAGGTTTGTGATGCACGTTCAGCCTTATTTGTTTTTCAATGGCCAGTGTGAGGCGGCGCTGGCGTTCTACCAGCAAGCGGTGGGCGCCGAGATCGTCATGCTCATGCGGTTCTGTGACAGTCCCGACCCAACGCCACCCGAGTTGATCCCGACCGACTGGGGCAACAAGGTCATGCACTGCAGTTTCCGCATCGGTCATACGGTGGTGATGGCTTCCGACGGGTGCGCGCCCGACCCCGAGTTCAAGGGTTTCTCGCTGTCATTGTCGGTGCGCGATGCGGCTGCAGCCGAAACGGTCTTTGCAGCACTGGCTGAAGGCGGGGAAGTGCAGATGCCGCTGGCCACCACCTTCTGGTCGCCGCGCTTTGGCACGTTGACGGACCGCTTCGGCGTCAGCTGGATGGTGGGCGTGGATGCCGGCAACTGACAGGCGGCCGGTCGCCGCACGGCGTGTGCTTCAAGCTGATGCGAGCGCCTGAGCCAAACCCAGTACCGTCAGCGGCGCGCAGCCCTCGGCTTTGTTGTTGATCGTCACCAGGACGTTGTGCCCGGCGGCGGCGGTGGCACGAATGACTTTGGTCAGGACCTCGCGGGTGGCGTGGTCGATATCGACCAGTTGGTTGTAAGGCGTGTAGCGGTCCTGCGCGTCTTTGTAGCCATAGGCGCCATGCAGGATGTTCAGGTTCCAGCGGCAGACCATGGGGCCGGGCCAGAGCGCGCGAAGCAGCGGCAGCTGGTCGGCAACCGGCGGCATTTTGGCGTGCAGTCCGAGGCAATAGGTGGCACCGGCGGCCCGCAGCACCGCCGCGAATGCAGGGCAGACAAACGCAGGGTCGCGCACTTCCACCGCCACCACGCCATCCGGCGCAGTGGGGCGGAGCGGCGGCAAGGCCTGCAACAAGGCGTCGAGCCGCTGCAGTACGTCGGGGAGTCGGCTAAGCAAACCACCCGGCAGGGGGCTGAGTTGAAACACCAGCGCGCCGAGCTTGTGGCCCAGGCCATCGAGCGCGGGTTGCACAAATTCGTCAGCGGCTATTTGTGGATTCAGAAACAGCGGGTTGGTGTATTGGCCCCGGCCGTCCTCACCGCGGATCAGCGCGTCGCACACGGCGCTGGGCGCTTTCACCACGAAACGAAAGTCGTCTGGCACCTGCGCGGCGTACGCCGCGTACTGGCTGGCGGTGAGGGGGCGATAAAAAGCACGGTCCAGGCTGACGGCGCGAAACAGCGGGTGCTGGGCGTAAGCGGTCAGGCCGTGCTTGGCCAGGGTAGCGTCAGGGTGTTCGGCCTCCCACACCAAGCCGGCCCACCCGGGGTAGGTCCACGACGAGGTGCCCAGCCGCACCTGGGGAGGTAAACGGGTTGCCAGGGTCTGCAGCGCGGGATCGACTGGAAGGGGCTTGACCTGGCCGGTGCCGGATTTTCTGGCGGGTGTCGCGGCGGGGGGCGCCGGGGGAGGCAAGCCACCAAACAGGTCGTCCTGCATCAGCGGAGGGTGCCCGGGTTTGGTGCTCAGCCCGCGTGAAGGGCTGCGGCCACGGCCTCGTAGGGCGCGCGCTCCGCAGTGGGCATGCGTGCGGCTGGGGCCTGGTGGCCCGCGGCTAACCCGTCGGCCACCGAGGTGATCAGGCGCAGCGAGTCAGCCTCCTTGGGTAGCACCGGGCCGGCGAACAGCACCTGGGTGCCCTGGGCAATCAGCAGCGTGGGGAAGGTTTCCACATCGACATCACCAGCCAGGTCGGCCTCGTCTTCGATGTCGACCCAACGGAACCGGTGGGCGGGGAGGGCGGCGGTCAGCGCGTCAAAGACAGCGCCGTATTCGCGGCAGGTGCCGCACCAGTTGGCG
The DNA here is from genome assembly GCA_964486575.1 of uncultured Burkholderiaceae bacterium. Lineage (GTDB taxonomy): Bacteria > Pseudomonadota > Gammaproteobacteria > Burkholderiales > Burkholderiaceae_C > PCRC01. The sequence continues at coordinate 6,026 of CAZANT010000115.1, forward strand.
CAGAGACAGGCAATCGTCAGGGTTGGGGGTGTCGTCACAGCGTGCCAAGTCTAGCCGACAGAAACTGCCAAAATGCACGCATGTACTTGCCGCGCCAGTTTGACCATTCTGACGACGCACCGCGCATCAATGCCCTGCTGCGAGCCCACCCCTTTGCGAGCCTGATTTCGGTGGACGACGCCGGCCTGCCGTTCGTCACCCACCTGCCACTGCACCTGCACCAGGCGCCTCACGACGGTGAATCGCGCATGCTTCTGGGCCATGTGGCGCGGGGCAACCCGCACTGGCGCTACCTGCAAGTGCGGCCAATGGCGGTGGTGACCTTCCTTGGGCCCCATGCCTACATGTCGCCCAAGGTCTACCCCGATCTGACGCGCGTGCCTACGTGGAACTACCTCGCGGTCCACTGCGAGGTGCAGGCCACGGTGGTGGACGAGCCCACGGCCAAAGACGCGCTGTTGAAACACCTGATTGGCGACCACGAGCCGCCGTACGCCGACCAGTGGCGCGGGCTGGACGAGACCTATGCCCAACGGATGCTGAGCGCCATCGTTGCCTTTGAATTGCGGGTGACCAGGCTGCAATGCAAGCTCAAACTCAACCAGCACCGCCCCGAATCGCATGCCGCCATGCGCGCCATCTACGCATCTGGCAACGATGACGAACGGGCGCTGGCCCATTGGATGGACCGGCTGGGTTTGAGCCCTGAAGCAGAAACCAACGACTAGGACCCCCTATGCGCGCAATGTTCAGTGTGGTCAGTTTGCTGGTGGTGGTGGCTGTCATTGGCCTGCTGGCCAAAAAGCAGCTCACCAGCATCGCCAATCCGAACCTGGTCCCCGGTGCTGTCGGCATTGACCAGGCGTCCAGCCCGCCCAGCACCACCCCGGCCCAGCGCAGCCAACAAATGCAGCAGCAGATGAAACAGGCGATGGAGCAGGCCCAGCAGCCCCGGCCCTTGCGCGACGACCAGTGAACAGGCGGCACACCTTGACGGAGAACGACCCGCAACAGCCTGTGCGCGGCGGCAGCCACAGCTTTGAAGTCAAATCGCCCTCTAGCCCCTGCGAAAACTTGCGGCTTAGCTATTGGAAAAAATAGCAATGGACGACTTTTTTTTCATGCAACAGGCCTTGGCCCAGGCCCAGGCCGCGTCCGAGGCTGGCGAGGTGCCAGTGGGTGCGGTGGTGGTGCACAACGGCGCGGTGATTGCCACCGGCCGCAATGCCCCGGTGGCGGCGCATGACCCGACCGCCCATGCCGAGATCGTGGCGCTCCGCGCGGCCGCCGCCCAGCGCGGCAACTACCGGCTGGCCGACTGCACGCTCTATGTCACGCTCGAACCCTGTGCCATGTGCGCCGGCGCCATGCTGCACGCCCGGCTGAAACGGGTGGTGTTCGCTGCGGCCGACGCCAAGACCGGTGCCGCCGGATCGGTGGTGAACTTGTTTGACCAACCCCTCCTCAACCACCAGACCGCACTGTCCGGTGGCGTGCTCGCCGAACCGGCCGGCGCATTACTGCAAGGCTTTTTCCGCCAGCGCCGGCAACACCAATCGGAGGCCCACCGCATGAACCACCCCCTGCGTGACGACGCCCTGCGCACCCCCGACAGCGCC
>CAZANT010000116.1:0-3789 GCA_964486575.1 uncultured Burkholderiaceae bacterium
CGCATTGGCCGTAGCCCCAGCGGTAACCACCAGTACGTCGGCGCCACTGAGGTCGGTGATATCGGCGGTGCCGGAAGCGTTCACGGTGAACTGGTCATTGCCAGCGCCGCCCGTGAGGGTGTCGTCGCTGCCACCACCGATCAGAGTGTCATTTCCGCCGCCGCCAGAGAGGTTATTGGACGACTCGTTGCCGGTGAGAATGTTGTTACCCGCATTGCCGGTGAGGTTGATGGCGCCGGTGACACCAGAGGCGTTGATGCTTTCGTTCGTGGTACCCGTGCTGCTGCCCGCAGCGTTGCTGATGACGGCAGACTCTACCGTCACGCTTGATGTCAGCGTCAGCGTTGCACCAGCGGCTGACGTGAACCGGATAGTGTCGCTACCCTCACTACCAGCTATGACCTCTGTGCCTACGTGGTCGGCAGCGTTGGCAATGATGAAGACGTCGTCGCCATCGCCGCCGTCCATGGTATCAACCCCGACTCCCCCCGTGAGAGTGTCGGCACCCAATCTGCCCTCGAGACTATCCCCCCCGCCGTTACCCACCAGGATATCGTCGCCAGCTTCACCGACCAAAACGTCGGCACCCGCGCCACCAGCCAGGTTATCGGCAAGTTCGTTGCCAGCGGCAGTCACTGCTACTGTCGATGCCGCACCATTGACGGTGAGAGAAGCCGACTTTGAGTCGGCAGAGATCTCGATGCCAGTGATGAACGCCGCATCGGTGGCGGCACCCAGGGTGATGCTGTGGGCACCCGTACCCAAAAAAATCACGCTCTCAACACCCGTGGTGCGAACAAAGTCGCTGGCCAGCAATGTGTTGGCAGTGCCCCACATGTACAAGGTATCCGTGCCTTCGCCGCCGCTGATGGAGGTATCGCCAATGAAGTCCGCACGGTCGTCAAAGTCGAAGTTGTCGTTGCCCGCGCCGCCGCTCAAGTCATCGGCCCCAGCTTCACCGTGGATTTGGTCGTTGCCATCACCGCCTTGAATGGTGTCTGCCCCGTCTTCACCGTAGATGATGTCATCGCCATCAAAACCAAAGATGATGTCTGCAGAAGAGGTACCTTCGATCAGCTCAAAATTGTTGGAGCCCAGGTGCACCACAGTGTCTGGCGTGGGAGCTGCAACGCCAGTGCTATCGCTCGCGCGCAGCACGGTTTTGGTCAAGCTTTGCTGGGCAGAAACGGTGATGGTGCCGGGGGTGTTGGCAGTCAGGTTGATCGGACCAATGACTAACAACTCAGGGTCCGTCGATACCAGTTCCGCCTCAGCGTTCGCGTCTACCGTAACCGACAGCTGATTCACCCCACTCACGCGGAACGACTGGATTTGGACTGGAAAGTCGGTCACCACGGTATTGAGCACCACACCGCCGATGCTCATCCTGACGGTATCACCCTCCTGCACGTTGTTCAGGGTGGCCCAGGTCACGAAGTTGTCGCCACCGCCGTCCAAGTCAATCTGCACACGCCCCACCCCCGCGCTGTAGTCCACACGCATGATCGTGTTTTGCTGGTAGCGGCTGAATACGCCGCGCGCAAAACCCACCAGCGAGAAGTCCAGCACATCGCCCTGGGCAGCCGAGTAGTCCATGATGGTGTCGCTGCCGTTGGCCGCAAACGTGCGCTCGAATTGGAAACGGTCCGCGCCAAGGCCACCAATCAGAACGTCGTCGCCTCCGTAGCCGCGCAACATGTCGTTGCCCGCTTTGCCGTCGATCACGTCAACACCCGTGGTGCCGTACAAGTTGTTGCTGCGGGCATTACCGCTCAGGGTGGGGGTCAGACTGGCCATGCTGTAGCTCCTCGTTTGTGTCAAGAAAATGGAAAAAAGAGGCCAAAGCCATGGCCCATCGTGGCCCACAAACAGTTGTTACCCGCATGGGCCGTGCGGTCTGGATGATAACCACACGCCTATGCCAGAACGGCGTCAGCCCGCCAAAAAATTGACCGGGTATGCATTTGCGCATCACCGACGGGTATCGCTTTACGGCCAGAGGGGGAGTTCCGCCGTGCAAGTCCAACCACAGGTCTGCAGGCAGACCCCGGCATTTTCAGCGCGCACATTGCTTTCGCACCCACTGGGCAGCACGCACCGATGGCCGCATGGTCTTACATCGAAAATTTGGCATCACTCAGGCCAAAAGTGCTTTTCTTGCGGTCATTTCTAGCTAACAAATAGATAGCAGAATACCCTGGGTGTTCGGCACAAAGTGCTGCCTCCTGTTACCCCGCGAACAGAAAACCCAGCCATCGGCACAAGGATGGGGATTTCATGCCGCCAGGGATACCCTGGCATGCCAAGGTCACCGGGGGTGAATTAAGACGGCCTCGTACAGACGATTGATCATCTCGGCCCGTGCGCTGTCGTAACTGTCGCCCCGGCTACCCACCGAGGACGACAGTCCTGCCGGGTCCCAGCGTTCGATGTAGCGCATGGAAACATATGGACTGCCCTTTCGAAGTGGCGCGCCAAAACATGGATCGCCGGTTGGCGTTCGTGCAAGGCTTGTTCCAGGACACATCCAACGCGAAATTCGTGCGCATGCTGCAGCCAACCCGCAAGCTCACGATGCACCGCGTGCACGAATCCACCAAGAAGACCACTGACAGCTCGCTTCGTGGGCTGCGTTGCGGGCGACGTGGCCCCAGTAAAACAACGGGGCTATCAGCAGCACCCGCGCGAAGTGACCTCGATTATTTGCGACTCACCCGCATGAAGCGCAGGTGGCCTGGGTTGAACGATTGCGGCCACGGTATGCTGGCAATAAAGCGGCGGAGACCTACGAAGTTCGCAATATTTTTTTACAATTAGTGCCGTGGTGTTGAGCCCTGCAAGCACTCATGCACATCATCCGCTCGGAGCCAGAACAGGGATTTTCCACATTCATACCTGCGCCAAGGGCTACCAAAAGGCGGTGGTAACCAGTGCGATAAACAACAGCCCCCTCAGAGAGACACATGACCTACTTTTTGCCCGTTACCCATCTCATCGTCAGCGAGGCAGATGGCTACGCCGAGTTCACCGTGCGCCTGAGCGCCCCGGCCACCAGCACCATCACCGTCAGCTACGGCACCAGCAATGGCACCGCCGAGTACTTCTCCAGCACCAGCGACTACTCCTCCAACTTCGGCACCCTGAGCTTCGCGCCCGGCGTCACCACACAAACCGTTCGCGTCCCCATCACCAACAACGTACTGGCCGAGAACACCGAGTCCTTCTTTCTTGAACTGACCAACGCCAGGGACGCATCAGGCACCACCGTGCCCATTGCCAACAACGTCGTTACCGTCACCATCATTGATGACGACACCAAAGTGACCGACGTCAACAGCAACGGCACTATCGACAGCAGCGAGAAGGCCGCACTGTCCGTGCGTGATCTGGTCATTGACGAAAAAACCGGCACCGCCACGTTTGATCTGGTACTGAATAAGGCCGTCTCCACCGCCTTCTCCGTCGCCTACAGCACCTCCGATGCATCGGCCACCGCAGGGTCCGACTACATCAGCACCAGCGGCAGCGTCTCCTTTGCCGCTGGCCAGACCAGCCAGCGCGTGAGTATCACCATCTTGGATGACCTCCTCGCCGAAGGCAGCGAATACTTCCATCTGAATCTGGGCGCCATCTCCGGAACCACGGAAGTGGTCGTCGCCGATGGCGTCGGCACCGCCATCATCGGTGGCAATGATCAGCCCGCAGTGAGCCTGCCCATCATCAGCAGCAGCAACCTCATCGTCAGCGAGGCAGATGGCTACGCCGAGTTCACCGTGCGCCTGAGCGCCC
>CAZANT010000116.1:3889-5208 GCA_964486575.1 uncultured Burkholderiaceae bacterium
TCTTGAACTGACCAACGCCAGGGACGCATCAGGCACCACCGTGCCCATTGCCAACCGATACACCACCGCCACACTCATTGACGATGACAACGGGCTCGAAGTACTCAACTTTGGCCTCGGCGACGACGTTTACGTCATCAGCAATGACAATCAGTACGTCTGGGAGACCTCCGATGGAGGCATGGACTGGGTACTCAGCTCCATCAACTACAGCCTTATGGATACAGATGGCGCTGGCAACTTTGGATCATTTGTAGAAAACCTGGCCTTGACAGGCGTTGCTGTCATCGCCACTGGCAACGCAGCGCCCAACGTTTTGTTTGGCAATGCGTTGAACAACCAACTCAATGGTCTTGAGGGCAACGATCTGCTTGCTGGTGGGGGGGGCAACGATACGATCACCGGCGGCTCTGGCACCGACACCGCTATGTACGACGGGGTTGCGGCGCAGTACACCATTGTGACCAACCGAGCCTTGGGTACGGCAACAGTGGCCGACAGACAGGCCCAGCGCGACGGTACGGACAACCTTAACAGTGTCGAGCGCATTGCATTTGACGACCTGACGCTGAACCTCACTGTCCGCAGCTTAGCCAATACGATTCCACAGGCCAGCCTCAATCGCATTGCAGAACTGTACGTCGCATTCTTTAATCGAATGCCCGACGGTGATGGCATGCAATTCTGGGTTGAGTCCTTCAAGTCAGGCCAAACAATCAATCAGATCGCTGAGGCTTTTTACAACGCAGGGGTCTTCTTCTCGAATATCACGGGCTATCGCGCAGACATGACGAACGATGAGTTCATCAATATCGTCTACCGCAATGTGCTCGGTCGCCCAGAAGGCGCCGACACAGGAGGTCTGGATTTTTGGCGCGCCGAGTTGTCGAGTGGGCGCGCCTCGAAGGGACCACTGGTTTCGTCGATACTGGACGCGGCCCATGGCGTTACCTTCAGTGATCCCAACAATCCTTACCACTGGGTCCAGAAGCTTCTCGATAACAAGCTGGAAGTGGCACGGAAGGTCTCGGTCGACTGGGGAATTAATTACAACTCATCGCAAGACTCCATCTCCAAAGGAATGGCGATCGCTGCGGCCATTACGCCAACAGACACTGCGGCTGCCATCTCTCTAGTGGGGGTGGTGGATCCAGACATTGTGTAAAGCAACGCAACGTTTGCGCATGGCGCGGGGTCCGCAGTGCGCATAGCGGAACTCGGGAGCCCGCCCCAACCATGGGGCTGGGACGGGCTTCTTCAGCTGCCACTGCGCACCACCGAGCGTTAAATACCGTGCGGGGCTCAGGTGTCCAGAGCCA
>CAZANT010000116.1:5218-7638 GCA_964486575.1 uncultured Burkholderiaceae bacterium
ACGGCACACGGGCCGAGGCGGGCAAGGACTCCAACGCCATTAGCAGGCGTGCAGTACTGACCTCCAGCCGATGGCGCTCCCCCTTCCGTACAGCGTTTCGAGCGAGCTCGTCATAGCGAGCCGCATCGTCCCACAACGCACCGATGCACTCGCCGATTGGCGCCACCTCATCCTCTGAAGGCAGTGCGTTGTAGGGAGCCGCGTAGTACCGTTCCGGGAGGTCAAGCAGTATGCCGGCATCCCCCACCATTTCAGGCATGCCCCCACGGTTGGTACAAATAGCCGGAATACCGTTGAGCATTGCCTCGACCAAAACCCTCCCGGCACTTTCCCACCAAAGGCTAGGCGCTAGCAACACTCGGGCACGCGCATAGATCGGTCGCATATCACCCGTGTGGGAAGTCACCACCACATTGTCCAAGGCATCACCGGGATACCCCAGTGCGGAGGTCACTAAACGCACAACATCCGCCCAGCCCCCCCGGCTCTCAACAACCTCCACCGTCACGTCGGGACGGTGCTGCGCCAGCCAAAGCGCCAGCCGAGCCACCCAAAACACCCCCTTCTCAGGCGTTGGATTCACAAACAGGAGGCGCTCGGGCCTTCTCTGTGCCGCGACTACACCTGCTGGATCAACGAAGGCACCCACGGGTTTGACGTCCACAGGAAGTCGCTCCCGGTAGAGGTTCGCGGTAGCGTGCGAGTCGGTCAGTATGAGATCAACGTCCTGGCACCACCTGGCCCCAGCATAGGTGCCATTGGCGAGATAGAACCCCACCGGTATCCCACGCCGGCTGGCCTCGCTCGCGATCAAGAAGTCGAAGGGCTGCCCTCCGTAGTAAAAAACCGCATCGGGCAGCCCTTGATCAAGCGACTGCTCGTACAGGTTAAACCAGGCCCCCTCCTCCCAGTTGGTCATGCCACCCCGATGCGTACTGGCCGTCACCAGCAGGCGGTGCATCAGCGTGCCGTCCTGCAGATTGACCAGGCGACCATGTCGCTCTTTCAGAGCAGCCCATTGCCCCTTTAGCCCCGCCGTACCCCGTTCATGGTCGAACACGGAAGCGCCCAAAATATCCACCAGCCACCCGGCGCGTTGCAGCTGCAAAAGCATCTGACGCACCGCCATAGCGGCACCGCTGGAAGTATCCAGTAAACAGTAAACATTAGCCCACAACAAACGCCGTTTGCGCCCCATCGTGAGGACAGAGGCGGCAGCTTCAACGGGTGCTTGTAGATCGTTGGCAGGTTTCATATCAGCGACACAGAGTCAGGCGGATGCAGTACGCAGCGGTTCGTGCAACACCCTGCTGCATTGCGCCATGACCTCCACAGGCACACACACGTTCAATCACGCTTGGTCGATGCTAACGACCTGCCTGGAGCTGGCAGCAAAAAGGCGCCACAATTTGCCATGCAGTCAATTTGCTATCACGGCTTTCTCGGCGGGCCCCGCAGCATGGGACGGGTAGGGCAGTACTTTCTGTCTTACCTCCTCCAAACACAGCGCTATCAAGTTGGATTTTGCCCATTTCCCGGCGACTTCATGCAGCCGCACTGGTCCGCAACGACCCTCGCAATTCTGAACGCAAACCCCACCGCCGACACCGTCGATCAGCTGGTGACCTATGGATCGGTGCTGGAAGCACGCCAAGTCCGAAAAGCGAGCGAGATGACGCCTTGGATGTTTTACGAGACAGCCACACTTCCCAGCGCCATGGTAGGCCATATCAACTCCAACGACCGGGTGTACGCATGCAGCCAATTTGTACGTAATGTATTCGTCGCCAGCGGCGTGAAAATTCCGGTCGAGGTGCTTGGACATGGGTTTGACCCCCGCTACTACGGCTATCGCCCTCGCAGCGTGGAGACTCCGTTCACATTCTTGTGCGTGGCCGAGCACACCCCGCGCAAAAATCTGCCCACGCTAGTAAGGTGCTTCGAGCAAGCATTTGACAACCGTGCCGATGTACAACTGATCATCAAAGTTGGCCTGCATGGCCCCGGAGACCTGCCCCGCCACATCACGCAACCCACCAAGGTCAAGGTGCTGCACCAGCTGGTGAACGGCGATGCTGGCATGGCCCAGCTGTACCACGCAGCTCACTGCTTTGTACTGCCCACGCGCGGCGAGGGCTTTGGATTACCGTTTCTGGAAGCCATGGCCACCGGCCTCCCGGTCATTGCAACCGACTTTGGCGGTCATCTCGACTTCTGCACACCTGAAACCGCGTACCTCATTCAAAACCGACAACTGGTAGACGCAGACACACAGTGCTTTCCGCACATTGCCAGCCCATGGGCGGACCCGGACGGCGACCACCTCATCGCACTAATGCGCGAAGTGGTTGCAAACTACGGCAGCGCCACTACCAAGGCGCGCAAGGCAAGCGAGAACGTCCATGCAGCATGGACGTGGC
>CAZANT010000117.1:0-7636 GCA_964486575.1 uncultured Burkholderiaceae bacterium
AAGACCTGAGCGGCCTGCGCCTGCACACCCAACTGTTCACCGGCTACGGCGACACTTTGATAGATTACAACCGCAAGCGCACCGTGCTCAGCGTGGGCTTGAGCCTGGTGGACTGGTAAGCCAGCCCGCCAGCGGTGTAATCAGGCAGGCACTTTTGGGGAGTTACACATGAAGACCCTGACGGACCAACTTGCGCAGTACGCCGCATACCACCGCGACCGCCGCAACATCGCCACCCACTTCGTGGGCATTCCCATGATCGTGGTGGCGGTGGCGACCCTGCTGTCGCGCCCGAGCCTGGACGTGGCAGGCTGGCTCAGCCCCGCACTGCTCGTCACGGGCCTGACGGTGGCCTATTACCTGTTGCTGGATCTGCGTTTTGGTCTGGCCATGGCGGCGGCCATGTCGCTGTCGCTTTGGGTCGGCCACTGGTTCGCGGTGCAAAGCACGGCGGTATGGTTGACCGGAGGCATTGGTCTGTTTGTGGTGGGCTGGGTGCTGCAGTTCATCGGCCACTACTACGAAGGCAAAAAGCCGGCGTTCGTGGACGACCTGGTCGGCCTGGTGATCGGCCCGCTGTTCGTGGTGGCCGAAGCCGCTTTCGCGCTGGGCCTGCGCCATGACGAGCAGGAGCGCATTGAGTCGCGTGTGGGCCCGACCCACATCCGTGGTCGCACCGCCCAGGTCTGACCGCCTTGGCGCTTCAGGCGCTGCGTTGCAGCGTTGCGAGGATGCGGCGCGCCGCATTCAGGTGTGGTTGATCCACCATGCCGCCACGCACCCGGCCCGATGCCTTGGCACCATCCTGCAACTCTGCAATCACCTCACGGGCCCAGACCACATCGTCGTCGCTGGGCTTGAGTGCCGCGTGAATGACCGCGATCTGTGCCGGGTGAATGGCGGCTTTGGCGGTGAAACCCAATGCCGCGTGGGCGCGGGTTTCTGCGGCCAGTCCATCTGCGTCATCAAGCCCTGTGAAGACTGCGTCAATCGCAGGAATATCGCAGGCATGGCTGGCCAGCAAAGCGCTGTCCCGGGCCCGCAGGGCCGGTGATAGGTAGCGTCCGGCTGCGTCGCGCAGGCTGCGTACACCCAGGCTCGCGGCCAGGTCCTCTGCCCCCCACAAGATACCGGCTAAGCGCGGCATGGGGTGGTCAAAGCTGTGGATGCGCTGCATGGCGCGCGCAGTTTCGGTGGCGATCACCATCACCAGCACCGAGCGCAACGGCCAGCCGGCACGGCGTTCGATCTCGCTCAGCACTTTGTCCACCCAGAGCAGGTCGTCCATGCCTTCGCACTTCGGCAACACCAGTCCGGCGGGGCGTGCGCGCGCCACCGCCTGCAGGTCGTCGAGGTGGTGAAAACTCACCAGTGGGTTGACGCGAATCCAGACTGGCACGGCGGGCGGCGTGTCGATCAGCCAAGTGACCACCGCCTCGCGTGCTGCCGCTTTCTCGGCAGTCGGCACACTGTCCTCCAGGTCCAGGATCAGTGCGTCTGCACCGCTGGCGGCGGCCTTGGCAAATCGTTCAGGCCGGTTGCCCGGCACAAACAGGTATGAACGCGCGTGGGACGGTGGGGGCGCTTCCATATTCAGGCCACCTGTGCCGTGCCCTCGTGGGCAATGCGCTTGTGCATCAGCGCTTGGCGGACACACACCGCCACCAACTGCTGGTGCTGGTTGAAGGCCTCGTGCTCGAACTCTACGATGCCCGCCTTGGGCCGTGAGCTGCTTTCGCGCACTGATTTGACGGTGGTACGCACACGGATGGTGTCGCCGTGGAACAGTGGCTTGGGGAAACGCACATCACTCATGCCGAGGTTGGCGATGGTGGTGCCCAGGGTGGTGTCGTTCACCGTCATGCCAATCATCAGGCCGAGTGTGAACAGGCTATTGACCAGCGGTTTGCCAAACTCGGTTTTGGACGCGAACTCGTGGTCAATGTGCAGCGGCTGCACATTCAGTGTGAGGCAGGAGAACGTCATGTTGTCCGACTCGGTGATGGTGCGGCCCCAGGGATGTTTGAACACCTGGCCGACCACGAACTCTTCAAAATACAAACCCGCCATCGCGTGCTCCTTGTTGTTAAGCCGTGGCCGCATTCTCTGCGGCGGGCTCGATTTCCACCAGCAGATGACCCTGGCCGACGATGTCGCCCAGCTTCACATGCACCGCCCGCACCGTGCCCGACACCGGGGCCGAAAGGCCGTGGTACAGCTTCATCGCCTCCAGGGTCAGCACCGGGTCCCCGGCAGCCACCGTGTCGCCAGCCTGCACCATTACCTCGGAGATACGGCCTGGCAAGCTGGCCGACAGGTTGTTGCCCTGGCTCTGTGCGCTGCTGGCCTTCAGGCTGTGCGCGAGGTCGTGTTCAATGTCCCACACCCGGCTTAGGCCCAGGGCCCAGCTGTACCAACGATGGCCGGCGGCGTGCCGTACACGCACGACGGCGAGGGTCTTATCGCCCACCGTGACCGTGACCACGTCGCCCTGCGAACCCGCTACCACCCGCGCCTGCATGTCAGGCTGGGCCGGTAACCAGTAAACGGCATTGGCATGCATCAGCCGAACGGCGGCGCTGGTGTTGGCGGACACATCACTCAATTGCACCCCCACCACCGCGCCCCGCCCCACGGGTGCGGTCACGCGGAAACTGCGCAACGCACCCCATACCGGGTTGACGACCGGCTGGTGGGCTGCCCACGCGGCCACCACCGCGAGCGCGTGGGCCTGGTCCTGTTGTGTGTTGGGCAGCGGTCCGCTGGGAAAGTGCTGGTCGAGAAAGCGGGTGGTCAACACCGTGCTGAACGCCGGGTGCTGCAGGATTTGCAGCAACAGGCTGGCGTTGGTCCGCACGCCTTCGATGCGCAGTTGCTCCACGCCGAGCTGCACGCGGGCCGTGGCTTCAGCGCGGGTGGCACCGAAACCAATCACCTTGGCCAACATTGAGTCGTAGTACGGCGTGACCTCGCTGGCTGCGTGCAGACCACTGTCGATCCGAACACCCGCTTGTTGCTCTGGCTCAGCGTAGCCAACCAAGGGACCCAGGCTGGCGCGGTAGTCGTGTTCAGGTTCTTCGGCATTGAGGCGACACTCCATCGCCCAACCGCTGCGGTGGATCTCGTTCTGCGCCAATGGAAGCGCCTCGCCGGCGGCCACGCGCAGCTGCCATTCCACCAGGTCGACGCCGGTGGTCAGTTCGGTGACTGGGTGCTCCACCTGCAGGCGGGTGTTCACTTCCAGAAAATACGGTGTGTCGCCCTGGTCGGCGTCCAGCACAAACTCCACCGTGCCGGCGTTGTCGTAGCCCATCACCTGACCCATGCGCAGTGCCGCGTCGTACAGCTTCGCAGCCACCGCCGCGGGCAGGTGGTTGGCTGGCGCCTCTTCGATGACCTTCTGGAAACGGCGCTGGATCGAGCACTCACGCTCAAACAAGTGCACCAAGTGCCCGTGACGGTCACCAACCAACTGCACTTCGAGGTGACGCGGGTTGACGATGTACTTTTCCAGCAGCACGCGCTCGTCGCCAAACGACGCCAGCGCTTCCTTGCGGGCCAACGCCAGCATGGCGTCAAATTCTTCTGGCGCATTGACACGGCGCATGCCTTTGCCCCCACCGCCCGCGCTGGCCTTGATCAGCAACGGAAAGCCAATCTTGGCGGCCTCGGCGCGCAGCCGCGTGGGCGACTGGTCGTCTTCGTCGTAGCCCGGCACACACACGACGCCAGCGGCGCGCGCCATGCGCTTGCTCTCGATCTTGGAGCCCATGGATGCGATGGCGCGGCGGTTCGGCCCGACGAAATGGATGCCATGCTGGTCACAAGCGTCGATCAGCTCCAACTTCTCCGAGAGAAATCCGTAGCCGGGATGTATGGCTTGTGCACCGCTGGACACCGCTGCAGCAATGATGCGGTCGGCCCGCAGGTAGGACTCGCTGGCGCTGGCCGCGCCAATGGCGACCGCAAAGTCGGCCTCCGCCACATGGCGGGCACCGGCGTCGGCTTCGGAATACACCGCCACCGTCTCAATGCCCATGCGGCGCGCGGTGCGGATGATGCGGCAGGCGATTTCGCCACGGTTGGCAATCAGGATGCGTTTGAACATGGGACTTACATCCTGAACACAGGGGACGGGCCGGTGGCCCGGGGCGTGGCTTGCACCAGCAACTGCAGACACAGACCCAGCACGTCTCGGGTTTGCGTCGGCTCGATGATGCCGTCGTCCCACAGCCGGGCGGTGGCGTAGTAGGGGTCGCTTTGGCGGGTGAACTGGTCGGTGGTTTCACGCGCCAGCTCAGCCAATTCAGCCTCACCGCTGTTGCCTTTGAGTGAGCCTTTGCGCAACTCGGTCAGCACCGTGGTCGCGACCTCGGGGCTCATGGTGGCGATGCGCGAGTTGGGCCAAGCAAACAGGAAGTTGGGCGCGAAGCCACGGCCGCACATGCCGTAGTTGCCGGCACCATACGAGCCACCTATCAGCACCGTGAGACGCGGAACCCGTGCCGTCGCCATGGCATAGACCAGCTTGGCCGAATGTTTGGCAATGCCGCCGCGCTCGGCTTCGGTGCCGACCATGAATCCGGTGATGTTCTGCAAAAACAAAAGCGGGATGTTGCGCTGGTTGCACAGTTCAATGAAGTGCGCGCCCTTGACCGAGGACTCCGAAAACAGCACGCCGTTGTTGGCAAGGATGCCCACCGGGCGGCCATGGATGTGTGCAGTGGCACACACGAGGGTCGCGCCATAGTCCGGCTTGAACTCCTGGAGCTCGCTGTCGTCCACCAAGCGGATCAGTACCTCGCGTACGTCGTAGGGCAGCTTCAGGTCGGTGCCCACGATGCCGGGTATCTCTTCGGCATCGAATCGCGGTGGCAACACCTCGCGCGTTGGCGGCGAAGCGGCGGCGGGCATGTTCAGGTGCCGCACGATTTGTCGCAGCTTGGCCAGCGCCTGGTGTTCGTCGGCAGCAAGGTAGTCGGTCACGCCGGAAACCCGGGTGTGCATACCTGCGCCACCCAGGGTTTCACCGTCGACCACCTCGTTGATCGCCGCTTTCACAATCGGCGGGCCACCCAAATGGATGCGACCGGTGCCCTCGACGATGATCGCTTCGTCGGACAGGGCTGGGATGTAGGCGCCCCCCGCGGTGCAGCCGCCGAACACGGCCGAGAGCTGGGGTAGACCTTCGGCGCTCATGCGGCACTGGTTGAAGAAGGTGGTTCCAAAGTGACCCCAGTCGGGGAACACCTGGTCCTGCTCGGGCAAAAACGCGCCGCCACAGTCCACCAGATACAGACAAGGCAGGCGGTTTTGCAGCGCAATTTCCTGTGCGCGCACGTGTTTGCGCACCGTTTCCTTGAAGAAGCTGCCGCCCTTGACCGTGGCGTCGTTGGCGATCACCATGCAGTGCTGACCCTCAACGATGCCAATGCCGGCCACGGCGCCGGCCGAGGGCACTTCGTTGTTGTACAGACCCCAACCGGCGAGCGGTGAGATTTCAAGGAACGGAGAGCCGACGTCGAGCAGCAGGTCGATGCGTTCGCGCACGGGCAGCTTGCCCCGCTCGATGTGCCGCTGCATCAGTTTGTCGCCGCCGCCGCGCACCGCCCAGGCCATGCGCTCGCGCAGGGTGGCGAGCATGACGCTGTAGCTTTGCTGGTTGTTCTTGAAGACCGGGCTGCGGACGTTGATTTTGGAGGTGGTGGTCATTCGGTTCAGTGCGGTTGTTCCGGGCCATGCGGGCTGCCGGTGTTGTCGTGGCGGTGCAGGCCATTGGCCACCAAGTCGGCCAGTTCACCGGCGACCACGGCCAACGGGGACTTGCGTTCGTCGTACCACTCGGTAGCCCAGTTCATGGCGCCGAACAGAAAAAACACAGTGCGGTTCAGGTCGTTGCCGGCCCGAATGTCCCCGCGGTGCCGCAAACCTTCCAGCAAGGTGAGCCAGTAGCGCTCGTACCGACGGCGCAGCGCGCGGTGGGCGTCGCGCACCGCCGGGGGCACCTGGCCCAGCACCCGGATGTTGGCCGAGGTGAAGTCATGTGCCAGCAGCAGGGCGCGCAGGTGGGCCTCGATGGCACAGCGCAGCGTGGCCGCCAGACCGGTCTCTGATGGCAGGCCATCGACCGCATGTTTGACGGCATCGAACACCCGTTGTACGCCGATGTCGAGCACCTCGGTCACGATGGCTTCCTTGGAAGCAAAGTGGTAGTAGATGCTCCCGGCCTTCATGTCGCATTCCGCTGCAATCGCGCGCAGCGTGGTGGCGGCATACCCTTCGTGGCGGAACAGCCGGGCGGCGGTTTCCAGAATCATCTGGCGCGAGTCGGTGGCTGCGCCCTCGGGTCCCGCCGCGGCGTGACTGCGTTTGGACATCAGGGCCATGGAAAGAGGCCGCCGATCAGCGCATGCGCTTGGCGATTTCGTCGAGCATCACTTCGGTGGCGCCGCCGCCGATGGACTGGATGCGTGCGTCTCGGCTCATGCGCTCAATGGCCGACTCACGAATGTAGCCCATGCCGCCGTGGAACTGCACACAGTCGTACATCACCTCGTTCACCAACTCGCCGCACAGCGCCTTGAGCATCGAGGCCTCGGCCACGACCACGTGCTGTTGCGCGTCGCGCCACGCGGTGTTGTAGATCAGGGCCTTGGCCGCCTCTACCCGCGCGCTCAGCATCGCCAGGCGGTGGCGAATCGCCTGCTTGTCCCACAGCGTGGCGCCGAACGCCTTGCGCTGCGTGACCCAGTCCAGGGCCAGTTCGATCGCTTTCGATGCTTCCCCCATGGCCTGCGCCGCCAGCACGATGCGCTCGTTCTGCAGGTTTTTGACCAGCGCGTAAAAGCCCTTGTGCTCTTCGCCCAGCAGGTTGTTGGCGGGAATGCGGCAGTTGTCGAACGACAGCTCGGCGGTGTCACTGCACAGCCAGCCGTGCTTCTTCAAGGGCCGGGCCACGTTGAACCCGGGCGTGCCCTTTTCAACAATGAACATCGAGATTTGGTGGTTGCGGCCCGCCTCGCCAGTCTTGGCAGCCACAAAGAAAATTTCGCCGTGCACGCCGTTGGTGATGTAGGTCTTGGCTCCGTTGAGCACCCAGTGATCGCCATCGCGGCGGGCGGTGGTGCGCATGGAAGCCAGGTCGGAGCCCGCATCGGGCTCGGTCATGGCCACGGCGGCAATGCGTTTCCCCGCCACGATGTCGGGCATGAAGCGGGCCTTTTGCTCGGCGTTGCCGGCGTGGTGGATGTGCGGCGTGGCCATGTCGGTGTGCACCAGCACCGTGACCGCAAAACCGCCGTAAGTGGAGCGGCCCAGTTCCTCGGCCAACACCACGGTGGACAGCGTGTCCAGTTCACTGCCGCCGTACTCGGCTTCGAAACGGATGCCCAACAAACCCAGCTCACCCATTTCGCGCAGTACCGCGCGCGGCACCATGCCCGCCTCTTCCCAGGCATCGGCAAACGGCGCCACGCGCTCGGCCACGAAGCGCTGAACGGTCTCGCGCAGCATCTCGTGCTCCGGCGTGAAGTAAGGGAATTTTTCGTGAAGTGGGGTGCGAGCAGCCATGGGTTTAATTCCTACCTAACATTTGTTAGGTAGGAATTAAACCACAGGATTTTCTGGACGGCAAGCC
>CAZANT010000118.1:0-7634 GCA_964486575.1 uncultured Burkholderiaceae bacterium
TTCTGGACATGTGTGCCAAGCTGCTGGACCTCGGCGTCTACCCCTTCGTTGTCCCATTTGTGCCCATCACCGGGACGCCGCTGGAGGGGCACCCCGCGCCGTCGTCCGAATTCATGAAGTCCATCTTGGAGCCACTGGGCAAGATGGTCGCAGACGCCAACCTGCGCTCGGCAGACATCAAGGCCGGCTGCGGCAAGTGCGGCGCCTGCTCGTCGCTGTCGATCTACGAAACCTGAAGCGCGGGCCAGACCATGCTGACGATGGACCGCCTGTGTGAACTCGACATGGCCTATGCGCCGGTCGAGTTTCTGGTGCGCGAAGCCAGCCAGGACTGGGAGGTGCGCGAAGCGCACGCGCTGCGGCGCGCGGTGTTCTGCATCGAGCAGGGCATCTTCGTAGGAGATGACCTTGATGTGATCGACGGGCACGCACAGCTGCTGGTGGCCATGTCGTGCTACGGCGGCATGCCCGACCAGGTGGTCGGCACGGTACGCATTCATCGCGCCGACCCCGCCGTGGACGACGGCATCTGGTGGGGCTCGCGGCTGGCGGTTCACCCGTCTTTCCGCAGTCAGGGCCACCTGGGCGCCACCTTGATTCGCCTCGCGGTCTCTCGCGCCCATGCGCTGGGTTGCGACACGTTTCTGGCCCACGTACAGCAGCAAAACGTGCCACTGTTCGAGCGCCTGAACTGGGCCACCCACACCCGACTGACCCTCCACGGCCGGCCGCACAGTCGCATGCAGGCTGACCTGCGCCACTACCCGCCCTGCCACGACCCGGTCAGTGGCTTTGTGACCCGCGCCCGCGTGGCGCCCCCGGTGTCGGCATGAAGCTCAAAGCCCTTGCCACCGCCCTGCGCGAGAGCCGCGGCTTTCTGCATAAGCGCGACATCAGCGATGTGGTGTCGGCCCTGCACCACGTGCTACCCGAGGGGGCCAAAGGTACGGCGCAGGCCGTGCCGGTCGGCGACGATTGCGCCGCCATTCCCGACGGCCACGGCGGCTTCCTGCTGTTCGCGATCGAAGGGTTTGTGGAGGACTTTATCCAACGCATGCCGTGGTTCGCCGGTTACTGCGGCGTGATGGTCAATGTGAGCGACATCTACGCCATGGGTGGCCGACCGCTGGCGGTGGTGGATGCGCTCTGGAGCCAGGGCATGGACCCGGCCAGTGAGATGCTGCGCGGCATGGCCGACGCCTCGGCCAAGTACGGGGTGCCCATCGTTGGCGGTCACAGCAACAACCGCAGCGAGCGGCCACAGCTGGCGGTGGCGATTCTGGGGAAAGCGCAAAAACTGCTCACCAGCTTCAACGCACGCCCTGGCGACCGCCTGATGATGGCCGTGGACCTGCGTGGGTCCTACGAAGAACCCTTCCCCTACTGGAACGCTTCCACGCATGCGCCCGGCGGCCGCCTGCGTGGCGATCTGGAGTTGCTGCCCGAACTGGCCGAAGAAGGCATCTGCGACGCAGCCAAGGACATCAGCATGGCCGGTGCGATTGGCACCGCGCTGATGCTGCTGGAATGTTCCAAGGTCGGCGCAGTGATCGACATTGACGCTATTCCGCGCCCCGAGCGCCCGCACAACGAGCCCCTGCTGCGTTGGCTGACCGCCTTCCCCAGCTATGGCTACGTGCTGAGCGTGCGGCCGGAGCATGTGGCGGGTGTGCTGATGAAGTTCGCCGCCCGCGACATCGCCTGCAACGTCATTGGCGAGGTCACCGCCAGTCGAAAGCTCACCCTGCGCCAGGGCCGCGAGCAGACCCTGCTGTGGGATCTGAACCAGGCGGCCTTCATTGGAGAGGCTCCCGCCCAGCCGTCTGCCCTGGTGGTGAAAGAAGCCCATGTCTGACTTCAACGCCCTGCTCGCCTGCGGCCCGCTGCGCATCGGGCTGATGACCCATTCACTCAACCCGCGCGGCGGCGTGGTGCACACGCTGGAACTGGCGCATGCGCTGCACGACGCCGGCCACACCGTCACCGTGATGGCCCCGGCCCTGCCTGGCCAACAGTTTTTCCGCCCCGTGCGCTGCCGGACTGAACTGGTGCCGGTGACCCACACGCCCACCGACATGACCGAGATGGTCGGCTCGCGCATTGCCGCCTACACCGGCCACCTGCGCAGTCTGCTCGCACGCCAGCATTTCGACATCTTGCACACCCACGACGGCATCGGTGGCAACGCGCTTGCCAACCTGCAGGACGACGGATGGCGCGGCCACTTCGTGCGCACTGTGCACCACCTCGACGACTTCGCCAGCCCGCAAATCCAGCGATGGCAGTTGCGGGGCTTCCAGCGCGCCCGCAGCGTGTTGTGTGTCAGCAAACTTTGGTGCGATGTGCTTCGGCGCGACCACCATGTCCGGGCCACCGAAGTGCACAACGGCGTGGACACCGCCCGCTACGCGGCCAGGCCGCAGCCGGCCGACGCCGAAGTAGCCAGCCGCCTGGGACTGCAGTGCCGAAGCAACGGTGCCGGCCCGATGGTTCTGTCCGTGGGTGGCATTGAGGAACGGAAGAACACCGTCCGCCTGCTGGACGCCTTTGTTCTGCTGCGCAAACAACTGCCCACCGCCCAGCTGGTGGTGGCCGGTGGCGTGAGCCTGCTGAACCACGACGCCTACGTGCAGCGCTTCCGCAACTTGTTGGCCCAGTACGGCCTGCAAACCGGCCCCCGTCAGCCGGTGGTGCTGACCGGCGGCGTTCAGGACAGCGACATGCCAGCGCTGTTCCGCCTCGCCGACGTGGTGGCCATGCCGTCCACGCGCGAAGGCTTTGGCCTGGTGGTGCTGGAGTCGCTCGCCAGCGGAACCCCGGTGGTGGTGTCGCAGATCGCGCCCTTCACCCAGTACCTGAACGACGGTGACTGCCATTGGGCCGACCCGCTCCACCCCGCATCCATCGCATCGGCTTTGGCGTCTGCGCTGCGGTCTGGCAAGTCGGCGGCGCTGGCCGGCATTGCCCAGCGGCTGGGCCGGCGTTTCAGCTGGAACAGCAGCGCCCAGCTGCACCTGCAGGCCTACCGCCGCACCCTGAATCACCCTGTCACTGAACCCTTGACCTGCGACGTTTGAACCATGCCCGTGATGCACTTTCAGGTCCGTTGGCCGGACCAATCCGAACACTGGTGCTACTCGCCCTCTGTGGTGGTGCAAGAGTTTCTTGCCGTGGGCCAGAGCTACCCACTGGACGAGTTCCTCACACGCACCCGCGAGGCGCTGAACATTGCCTCCGAACGGGTGCGCGCAAAGTACGGCTTTGCCTGTTCACAGGCACTGGACCAATTGGCCGAAATCGAGTTGCAGGCCCGCAGCTTCAAGGACCACCCCGACGCCCAAGTGGCCGTGCTCGCGTTTGGCTGAACGCGCTATCTCACCCAGGACCACCATGTCTGAAACCCTTCCCACCGCATCCCACTACAGCGTCATCGTCGTTGGTGGTGGCCAGTCTGGCCTGTCACTCAGCTATTACCTGCAGCAGCGTGGCATCGACCACTTGGTGATCGAAAAACGCAGCCTGGTACACAGCTGGCGCACCCAGCGCTGGGACACCTTCTGCCTGGTCACGCCCAACTGGCAGTGCAAACTGCCTGGCTACGAGTACCAAGGTAACGACCCGTACGGTTTCATGGTGAAAGACCAGATCAACGAATGGCTGACCGGCTTTGTAAAACACGTCAACCCGCCGGCGCTGGAAGGCGTGGTGGTCCAGAAGGTGTCGCAGAAAGAACGCGAGCCGTTCACGGTCGAGACCTCGCGCGGCACCTTCACCGCCGACCAGGTGGTGGTCGCGTCCGGCGGCTACCACAAGCCCATCGTGCCGCGCATGGCCGAGAAGCTACCCAAAGGCATGGTGCAGATGCACTCGGCCGAGTACCGCAACCCACAGCAGCTGCCCGAAGGCAAGGTGCTGGTGGTGGGCTGTGGCCAGAGCGGCTCGCAACTGGCCGAGGACCTGCACCTGGCCGGCCGCGAGGTGGTGCTGGCCACCGGCGACGCGCCGCGCTGCGCCCGCTTCTACCGCGGCAAAGACGTGGTCGACTGGCTGGCCGAGATGAACTACTACGACCTGCCCGTGAGCCAGCACCCGCTGCGCGAAGGCGTGCGCGACAACACCAACCACTACGTGACCGGCCGCGACGGCGGGCGCGATATCGACCTGCGCAAGTTTGCCAAGGAGGGCATGGCGCTGTACGGCATCCTCACCGACCTGGACGGCGACGAACTGAAGTTCATGCCCAACCTCAAGCACAACCTCGACTTTGCGGACCAGATCTACAACGGCATCAACGCCAGCATCGACAAATACATCGCCAGCCAAGGCATCACCGCCCCGCCCGGCGAACCCTATGTGCCAGTGTGGGAACCGGCACAAGAGCGCACCAGCCTGAGCCTGAAGAAATCGGGCATCACCTCGGTGATCTGGTGCATCGGCTTCTCACCCGACTTTGCCTGGGTGGACGCGTCCGTCTTCAACGGCAAAGGCGACCCGGTGCACCACCGCGGCGTCACCAGCCACCCCGGCCTGTACTTCTTGGGCCTGCCCTGGCTGCACACCTGGGGTTCTGGCCGCTTCTCTGGCGTGGCACGGGATGCGCTGTATTTGGCGGAGCAGATCGAGGGACGGCTGGCACAGAAGAAGCCGGTGCCGCACGAAGGCCAGCGGGACATGGCGCTGCTGAGTTGAGGGGATACGTAGCGGTGGCGACGTACGCACTTCTCCTGCTACCTAGACGTTGGTCTTTTTCCCCGTGACGATAGAAGCGATCAGTTCAATCACTGTCGCCAAACAGACCATCACAGCCGCTCCTTTGAAGATGCCAATTAGCGTGAGGACGATCGAAGCAACCAAGGCAGCACCGGAAAAATAGTGGCGGGTTTTCATTGCTTTGTTGTCCCATCGTTCAAGCTCAGCGGACGCCAAAGTAGTCTGATGAAGCGCAATGTTAACGCTCATTTCACGGATGGGCTGCTGCCAACAGCTTGGACCACCTGGAGGTGGTTCCCCAGCCATCAAAGCAGCAAGGAGCGATCGACGATTAAACTTTGACGACGCATTGCCCCTTTGGGCAAACCCAGTCAATCGGCAACGAAAGCGTCTGAAATGTCGCCACGTCTTTGGAAACCGACGAAGTTCACCTTGCTCATGCTGGCGCTTGCCGTTGCTGCGGCGCTGGTCTACGTGAAAGCAAGGCCTTCGGTCGATGTGGACTCGGAACGCGTCCTCTACCGACAGGATTCCGCGGTCAAGCCTGGGCTGCGTGTTGTCTACTTTGGCACCAGCACGCTGTCCGTGACGGATAGCGCCAACACCCTCCTGATCGACGGCTTTTTCAGCCGACCGTCGTTGTGGCGGTTATTGACCACCGTGTCGACAGAAGCCGACGAGGTTGGCTTTGCACTCAGCAAAGCACCTTCCAAGATCGATGCCATTTTCGTCGCGCATTCCCATCACGACCATGCCATGGACGCCGGGTGGGTGGCAATGAAGACCGGGGCGATCGTTCATGGCTCAGAGTCCACGCTGAACGTCGCCCGAGGCCAAGGGACACCGGCGGGCCAGCTCCGATTGCTAGAGGTGCAGAAGCCACTTCGGTTCGGCGCGTTCCGAGTGACTGCTTACGAAACACCGCACTCGCCGCACCCCATCAGTCCGGGCTTCATCACAGAGCCGGTGCACACGCCCGCCAAGCTCTCCGATTACCGGATGGCTGAGAACTTCTCATTCTTCATTGAGCACCCAGTCGGCAGGGTGCTCATCGTTCCGAGCGCCAACTTCACGCTGGATGCGTTCGATGGCCTGAAGGCCGATGTGGTGATGTTGGGTATAGGCGCGCTTGGCAAGCAACCCGAAGCGTTTGCAGAGACCTACTGGAAAGAAACCGTCCGGAAGACAGGCGCGAAACTGGTTTTGCCCTTGCACTGGGATGACTTCACGTTGTCTCTGCGGCAGCCACTCGTACCAATGCCGTACTTCCTCGACAACATGGCCGCCAGCATGGCGCGTGTCAACACCCTGGCCCAACGCGACGGTGTCACGGTCCGATTTCTGCCTGCGCTTCGAGAAGTTTCCCTGCCGGCGACCGAATCAGGCCCACCCAGTCAGTAGATGGCCTGTACACCACACCCCACCCATCGCAACCTGGGCATTGCTTCAACACGTCAAAGTCCCAAACGCTGAACGGCGAGGGCAAACCGCTATCCAGGCACGCCGCATCGAGCACATCAATTTGCTCCAAAATTAATAGCTAAAACGCAAGACTTCACTAAGGCTAAGTGCCCGTTTCGTTTAAAAAACGTCCCCAACAGCCGCCACAACCCCTCACAGGCTCTGTTTTGCGGCTGTGTCCCATAATTCTTGCGTGCTCGCCTGGCCCAGCCAGACATTCCCCCACCCAGCCGCAAAGGAAACATTCATGCCCCCTGTGTTTTGGCTCGTGCCGCTGACGGCCACCGCGTTGCTGGGCGGCTCGTTTTTCACGGCGTTGGGCACCGCCATGGTGACGGCCTGTGCGGTGGCGCTGATGGGCGCTGTGTTTGCCGCGGTTCACCACGCGGAGGTGGTGGCGCACCGGGTGGGCGAGCCCTTTGGCACGCTGGTGCTGGCGGTGGCCATCACGGTGATCGAGGTGGCACTCATCGTCTCCATGATGCTGGCGGGCGGGCCTGACAAGGCGGCTTTGCCGCGCGACACGATCTTTGCGGCGGTGATGGTCATCACCACCGGCGTGATCGGCATCTGCATGCTGGTGGGCGGCCTGCACCACCTGGAGCAGCGCTTCCATCTCGACGGCGCCAACTCGGCGCTGGCCGCGCTGGTGGTGTTGGCAGGGTTGTCTCTGGTCATGCCGGCCTTCACCACCAGTTCCCCCGGGGGCACGTACACCGTGTCGCAGCTGGCCTTTGTGGCTTTGTCGTCACTGGCGCTGTGGGCGGCGTTCGTGTTTGTGCAGACCGTGCGCCACCGCGACTATTTTCTGCCGCCCACCAACGTGGCGAACGAAGAAGTGCACGCGGCACCGCCAACCAACCTGCAGGCCTGGGCCAGTTTTGGCCTGCTGATGGTGTCGCTGGTCGCGGTGGTGGGGCTGGCCAAGCAGCTGTCGCCCACCATCGAGGCGGCCGTGACGGCGGCGGGCGCACCCAAGGCGGTGATCGGCATCGCCATTGCCATGCTGGTGCTGCTGCCAGAAACCTGGGCCGCCGTGCGCGCCGCGCAGGCCGACCGCTTGCAGACCAGCATGAACCTGGCGCTGGGCTCGGCGCTGGCCAGCATTGGGCTGACCATTCCCGCCGTGGTGGTGGCGGCGGTGGTGCTCGACCTGCCGCTGGTACTGGGGCTGGAGCCCAAAGACATGGTGATGTTGACGCTGGCCTTTTTGGTCAGCGCCATCACCCTGGGCACCGGGCGGACCAACATCATGCAGGGCGCGGTGCACCTGATTCTGTTTGCCGCCTTCTTGTTTCTGGCCTTCGTGCCTTGACCGTTCTGAAGCTGTTCAGTAAGTTTTGTACGGCAGGAACTTGCCCGACAGCACCACGTTGACGCGGTCGCCTTTCGGGTCGGGCTGGCGGACGATGTCCATGCTGAAGTCGATGGCGCTCATGATGCCGTCGCCAAACTCTTCGTGG
>CAZANT010000119.1:0-7575 GCA_964486575.1 uncultured Burkholderiaceae bacterium
TGCTCGTACTCGCGGAAGTAGCCCAGCAGGTTGGGCCGGCCAAATTCGTTGTTGAACGCCGCGCCGCCCAGCGGCCCTTCGGTCATGATCTGCAGCGGGCTGGCAATGTGCTCGGGTTTGCCGAAGCGGCCATCGAACAGCTTGGACACGGTGAAGCCAGTCAACCCCGCCTTGGGACGCGAGCCCCGGCCGGTGGCGCCTTCGTCGCGAATCTCACCGCCCGCGCCGGTGGCCGCGCCGGGGAACGGGGAGATGGCGGTGGGGTGGTTGTGGGTTTCCACCTTCATCAGAACATGGCTCAATGCGCTGCTCTTTTCATAGCGCGACTGCAAGTTCTCACCGAGGCTTGAGGCGGATTTAGCCCAAAAACGTTCGATGGGATTGCCCTCCATGACCGACGCGTTGTCCGAATAAGCGACCACCATGTGCTGGGGGTGCGTCTGGTGGGTATGACGGATCATGCCGAACAGGCTTTTGGCTTGGGCCTCGCCGTCGATGGTGAAGTCGGCATTGAAGATCTTGTGCCGGCAGTGCTCGCTGTTGGCCTGCGCGAACATCATCAGCTCCACGTCGGTCGGGTTGCGGCCGAGCTGGGTGAACGCGTTCACCAGGTAGTCGATTTCGTCATCGGCCAGTGCCAGGCCGAACTCGGTGTTTGCGGCCACCAAGGCTCTTCTACCGAGTTCAGGCCCGCCCGCCAGCACATCCACTTGTGCCAGCGGCGCGGCAGGCAGTTCACGGAACAGTCCGTCGGCCTGTGCGCGGTCAAACATCACGCTTTCGGTCATGCGGTCGTGTAGCAGCGCGGCCACCGCATCGCGCTGGGCGTCGGTCAGGCTGTGTTTGCGCAGCAGGCCGGACGCCAATACCACCCGGTACTCGGTGATGCGCTCGACCCGACGCACCGCCAGTCCACAGTTGCGGGCGATGTCGGTGGCTTTGGAGGCCCAGGGCGACACGGTACCGAAACGCGGCGTGACCACAATGGCGGCGCCGTCGGTGGGGCCCAGGTAGGGATCGCCGTAAGTCAGCAGCGCCTCAAACTGCTGGCGCAGCGCTTCGGTGAGCGGGGCATCGGTGGCCACCAAGTGCACATGGCGGGCCGAAAGCCCGCTAATTTTGTCGTGGACCGCCTGCAGGCGCGGGAGGAGTTGCTGGACGCGGAAGTCGCTGAGAGCGCTGCCGCCCTCAAACGGGGTCAGGTGTGGGGTCACTGTGTGGCCTGGGTCGTGGTCCGAAATGTGTCCGGGAACATGCCGGGAGCGCTGGATGGGCTGCTGGCGTCGTTTATCCCCGATTTTACTTGGGGCGGGCGCGCCCACCCGCCCAAACCCGCATGACGGGCAGCGACCTGCGGTGGGATAATTCGGCCATGAGTACTACCTACAAGGACGCGGACGGCATTGCCGGCATGCGCGTGGCGGGCCGGCTGGCTTCGGAAGTTTTGGACTACCTCACGCCCCACGTCAAGCCGGGGGTGACGACCAACGAACTCGACAAGCTGGCGCACGACTACATCGTCAATGTGCAGCATGCGATTCCTGCGCCGCTGAACTACCAGCCGCCGGGTTATTCGCCCTACCCCAAGTCCATTTGCACCTCGATCAACCACCAGGTCTGCCACGGCATCCCGAACGACAAGCCGCTGAAAAAAGGCGACATCGTCAACATCGACGTGACTGTGATCAAAAACGGCTGGCATGGCGATACCAGCCGCATGTTTGTGGTCGGCGACACATCGATTGCCGCCAAGCGCCTCTGCGCCTTCACCTACGATGCCATGTGGCACGGCATCGCCAAGGTCAAGCCCGGTGCGCGGCTGGGCGACATTGGCCACGCAATCCAGCGTTTTGCCGAAAGCAACGGCTTCAGCGTGGTACGCGAGTTCTGCGGCCATGGCATTGGCCAAGTTTTTCACGAAGAGCCGCAGGTGCTGCACTACGGCAAACCCGGCACCCTGGACGAGCTCAAGGCGGGCATGACCTTCACCATCGAGCCGATGATCAACGCCGGTCGGCGTGACATCAAGGAACTGGGTGACGGCTGGACCATCGTCACCAAAGACCATTCGCTGTCAGCCCAGTGGGAGCACACGGTGCTCGTCACCGAGACCGGTTACGAGGTATTGACACTGTCGGCCGGTAGCCCGCCGCCGCCGGCTTTCATCACTGCCAGCCAACCCGCTGTGGCGGCGTGAACCAAGCTCGCCCCGCGGACCGTGCCAGCTGACATGGCCGATTTGAAGCACATCCGCGACGCCTACCGTGCCGACAAGGCACGCCTGGTGGAAGCCATTGAGGCGACCGGCGCGTCCACCCGCGGCATCCACCGCACCCTCCAGCGGCTGGCCCGGCTTGCGGACGACGCCCTGAAAGCGCTTTGGACAGCGGCCGGTTTTGATGCCACCTTTGCACTGCTTGCCGTGGGCGGCTTTGGCCGGGGCGAACTGTTTCCCCACTCCGACGTGGACGTTCTGCTGCTGATGCCGGATGACAGAACGCCCGAGTCTGACCCCGCGCTCAAGGCCCGCATCGAGGGCTTCATTGGCCAATGCTGGGACGCCGGCCTGGAAATCGGCTCCAGCGTACGCACGGTAGGCGACTGCATCGCCGAGGCGAGCAAAGACGTGACGGTGCAAACCTCGCTGCTGGAGTCTCGCCTAGTGGTGGGTCACACCGGCCTGTACCAGCAGTTCTGCGAGCAACTGGCGGCCGCCATGAATCCGCAGGCGTTTTTTGTTGCCAAAACGCTGGAAATGCGACAGCGCCACAACAAGTTTGAAAACACACCCTACGCGCTGGAGCCCAACTGCAAAGAGTCGCCAGGCGGCCTGCGAGACCTTCAGATGCTGTTGTGGGTGGCCAAGGCTGCGGGCTACGGCAACAGCTGGGACGAACTGGCCCGCAATGGGCTGGCAACCCCCTTTGAGGCACGTCAGATCAAACGCAACGAGGCCCTGATGAGCCTGATCCGCGCCCGGTTGCACATCATTTCGGAGCGGCGTGAAGACCGGCTGGTCTTTGACTTGCAGACCGCGGTAGCCAAATCGTTTGGCTACATCACGCCGCCATTGGTGACGGTGCCGCCCTCCCCCACCGCGACGGACAAAGCGGGCGTGGCACCTGCTCGCCCCACCTTCGTCCGTGCCAGCGAGGCACTGATGCGCAGGTACTACTGGGCGGCCAAGGCAGTGACACAGCTGAACCAAATCCTGCTGCTCAACATCGAGGAGCGGCTGGCCCGCGACGCGGGCGCACCGCCCCGCGTACCGCAACCCATCAACTCCCGGTTTGCCGACAAAGACGGCATGCTGGACGTGACCAGCGACTACCTCTACGAGCGCGAGCCCCACGCCATCCTCGAAACGTTCCTACTGCACCAGACTACACCGGGTCTGCGTGGTCTGTCGGCGCGCACGCTGCGGGCGCTCTATAACGCGCGGCATGTGATGAATGCGCAGTTCCGCAACGACCCGGCCAACCGTGCCACCTTCATGGCCATTTTGAAAGAGCCCGAAGGCATCACGCACGCGATGCGCCTGATGAACCAGACATCCGTACTCGGCCGCTATTTGTGGGTGTTTCGCGGCATCGTTGGCCAGATGCAGCACGATCTGTTCCACGTATACACAGTGGACCAGCACATCTTGATGGTGCTGCGCAACGTGCGCCGCTTTTTCATTGCCGATCACGCCCATGAGTACCCGTTTTGCTCACAGCTGGCCGCCGGCTGGGACAAGCCCTGGCTGCTCTACATCGCCGCACTGTTCCACGACATCGCCAAGGGCCGCGGTGGCGACCATTCCGAACTGGGTGCCCACGACGTTCGCCGCTTCTGCCGCCAGCATGGCATGACCGACGCTGCGGGCCGCGAAGACACCCGCTTGATTGAATTCCTGGTCAGCGAACACCTGGCCATGAGCCGGATTGCCCAGAAGGAAGACCTGAGCAACCCCGACGTGATCACCGCATTTGCCAAACGCGTGGGCAATGAACGCTACCTGACAGCGCTGTATCTGCTCACCGTGGCCGACATTCGTGGCACGAGCCCCAAGGTCTGGAACGCCTGGAAAGGCAAGCTGCTGGAGGATCTGTACCGGTACACCCTGCGGGCCTTGGGCGGCCGCGCCCCGGACCCCGGCGCCGAGGTGGAAGCCCGCAAACGCGAAGCGCTCTCGCTGCTGGCATTGCACGCGGAACCTTTTGAGGGCCACAAGGCGCTGTGGGATACGCTCAACGTCAGCTACTTCATGCGCCACGAGGCGGCCGACATCGCCTGGCATGCGCGCCAGCTGTCGCGCCATGTGCCGGTGCCTCCTGCCCGGGGCGTCGCTGCGCCAGCCGCACCCGAGCAAGTGACGCTGGTGCGCGCGCGCCGCTCCTCGGCCGGCGACGGCCTGCAAGTGTTGGTCTACACCCCCGACACGCCCGACCTGTTCGCTCGCATCTGCGGCTACTTCGACCAGGCCGGCTTCAGCATCCTGGACGCCAAGGTTCACACCGCGCAGCCACAGCGGGGGGCCCCGGCCTACGCGCTCGACACCTTTCAGGTGGTCAGCCCCACGCTGGCCGACCATTACCAGGAACTGGTCACCATGGTTGAGTCGGGTCTGGAAGCGACCATCAGGGACAGCGGCGCCCTTCCACCGCCAGGCAAGGGACGGGTGTCGCGCCGGGTCAAGAGCTTCCCGATTGCGCCGCGAGTGGACTTGCGACCAGACGACAAGGCCCAAAGCTGGCTGCTCACCGTGTCGGCCAGCGACCGGGTGGGCCTGCTTTACTCGATCGCGCAGGTGCTCGCGCGTCACCGCATCAACCTCAAACTCGCCAAGGTCACCACCCTCGGTGAACGGGTGGAAGATACCTTTCTGATCGATGGCCCGGCGCTGCAGCAGAACCGCACCCAAATTGAGATCGAGACCGAGTTGCTCGACGTCCTCAGCGCCTGACCGTCACACATTGATTCAACCAAAGGCTATATGAATCATGTAGTTATTTGGTTTTATTGACGTTACAGATTAACGCGATTCTGGGCAATTTCAGGCCCAGTTTGCGTGGACAAGCCAAAGCCTGCGGTTCAAAATCTGTGCAGTTCAGGCAGCCAGGTTGGCGATGTCCAACGTTTCGCCAACGCCACAGTCCGGGGACTGCACTGGCCAGGCCCAGCAACCCACTGGACCTGAGTCCTCGCCACAATCGGAAGGAGACGCCATGCCCCACCGCATCTCTACCCTGATGGCCCGCGAACAGGAATGGCGGTTGCGCGGTGCCACCGCCCAAGACGGTCAACCTCTCGCCCGCCTGGTCTTTTTTGAGCCCGACAGTTTGCTGGTGCCAGACGGCTACAGCGATCTGCTGGCGGCCCACGCGCGCTATTTGATTGCGCACCCGCGCCAGATCGCGGTGATTTCTGGCCATAGCTATGGCAGCGGCAGCCACCGTTTCTACTGGCTGATGGGCGAGCGCCGGGCCCTTGCAGTGCAACAGGCCCTGCTGCAGGCCGGTGCCCCACGCGAGCAGCTGCGGGTGCAAAGCAAGGGTGGCCTGCGGCCGATGATTGAACTTGCAGGCCAGGCGGTGACACGCTACTGCCGGCGTGTCAGCATTGACCTTGTGTCCTCCGACACCAAAAACCCCGTGGTGCCAGCGCCTGGCAGCGTGGCATGGTGGCGTGCGGTGATGGGTCCGCCGGCCAACCGCCTGCCCGTGGCAGGACGGGCGCGGCTCCAATGACCACCGGGCGCCATAACGCGCCATCGCGCCGTCGGTGTACTCGGCAACGGTGACGGTTTCAGAAAGTCGTAATCCTATGTAAAACCGCGGAAAAGCGTCATCGGACCGCCGCCAGGCTCGTTGAAGGTGTACGTCGGTTCGACGTGATCTTGAACAAAACTTGGAGAATTTCTGATGACCAAAGTCCTCGCCACCCTGCTTGCTTCTTCCGCCCTGCTGATCGCCGGCCACAGTTTCGCTGGTGGCCACGCTGCCGCGCCAGCAGCCTCCGCCGCTGGCAAGGTGGAAGCCAAGGCAGAGGTCAAGGCCGATGCGAAAGCCGATGCCAAGGCAACGGCCAAAGCTGCCGAGCCGGCCAAGACCGCGGTGACCGACACCGCCAAAGCAGCGACCACCACCGCCGTCACCGCCACCACGGGCACCGCCAAAGCTGCAACGGCAGCGGTCCCAGCCGTGAAAGCGGACGCCAAAGCCGAGGTGAAGGCGGATGCGAAGGCCGACACCAAGCCCGCCGCCAAGTAATCGCTTCCCACGCAAAAAGGGCCTGCATTGCAGGCCCTTTTGCCTTATGGGGTCCAACGCGGTGGGCCGCTCCGCGCTGGGGGTGTCGCGCATCCATCAATCGTCCACGGCGTCCAGACCTGGGAACAGCACCTCGGTGAAACCGAGCTGGGTCAGATCGCGCATGCGGGTGGGGTAAAGCCGGCCGATCAGGTGGTCGCACTCGTGTTGCACCACCCTGGCGTGGAAACCGTCGACTGTGCGGTCGATCGCATCGCCGTACTGGTCGAAGCCGGTGTAACGGATACACGACCAGCGGGGCACCAGGCCTCGCAAACCTGGTACCGACAGACAACCCTCCCAACCGTCGTCTTCCGCATCGCCCAAGGGGGTGATCACCGGGTTGACCAACACGGTGTGGGGGACCAGCGGCGCGTCGGGATAGCGTGGGTTGAGCGCGCCTGTGCCAAAAATCACCACCTGCAGGTCCACGCCAATCTGCGGCGCCGCCAGTCCAGCCCCGTTGGCGGCGCGCATCGTGTCCAGCAAATCAGTGACGAGGGTGTGCAGCGCATCGGTATCGAACGCGCGGACCGGTTGCGCCACCCGCAACAGCCGAGGGTCGCCCATCTTGAGGATGTCGCGCACCGTCATGCCAGCAGGCCTTTGAACGTGTCTTCGTCGATCACGGCCACGCCCAACTCCCGGGCCTTGTCCAGTTTGCTGCCCGCCGCGTCACCGGCCAGCAAGTAGCTGGTTTTTTTGCTGACGGAGCCCGAGACCTTGCCTCCGGCCGCCTCAATCAGCGCCTTGGCGTCGTCTCGGCCCAGGGTGGGCAAGGTGCCAGTGATGACAAAAGTCAGGCCCGCGAGCGGTTGCGGCCCAGCGGCATCAGGCTGCGACTCGGGCCAATGCACACCGGAGGCGCGGAGTTGTTCCACCACCTCGCGGTTGTGCTGCTGGTCAAAAAACGTGCGCACGCTCTGGGCCACCACCGGCCCCACGTCGTTGACCTGCAGCAGCTGCTCCAGACTGGCGTCCATCAGCGCATCCAGGGTGCCGAAGTGACGGGCCAATTCTTTGGCAGTGGCCTCGCCCACATGGCGAATGCCCAGGCCGAACAAAAAACGTGGCAAGGTGGTCTGTTTGGACTTCTCCAGCGCGGCGAGCAGGTTCTGGGCCGACTTTTCCGCCATGCGGTCCAGACCAGCAAGCGCGGTGAGTCCCAGGCGATAGAGGTCGGGCAGGTTGCGAACGATTTGTGCATCCACCAACTGGTCCACCAATTTGTCGCCCAGGCCTTCCACCTCCACCGCACGGCGCTGCGCGTAGTGCAGGATGG
>CAZANT010000120.1:0-7543 GCA_964486575.1 uncultured Burkholderiaceae bacterium
CCCCCAAGGCGCGCGCGAGGTATGTCTTCGCGAGGCGCTGGCCGGTGCCAACTGGGACACCAAGCTGCCCTTCCTCTCGGCCAATCAGAAAATGATCGCCAAGGTGGAGGAGCTGGAGCACAAGTCGCGTCGGCAAGACGTGCTGGTGGACGAAGAACTCATCTACGCCTTCTACGACCAGCATGTGCCGGCCGACGTGTACGGCGGCGCCAGCTTCGAGCGCTGGTACCGCGACGCGGTGCGCACCCAGCCCAACTTGTTGCTGCTGACCCGTGACGAACTGATGCGCCACGAGGCCGCGGGCATCACCACCAGCGCCTTCCCCAAGACCGTTCGTTTGGGCGGCGTCGACTGCACAGCCGAGTACCTGCATGAGCCTGGTGACGCCAAAGATGGTCTCACCGTGACCGTGCCCCTGTTTGTGTTGAACCAGGTGAGCGACGAGCGTTGCGAATGGCTGGTGCCAGGCATGCTGCGCGACAAGGTGCTGGCTTTGCTGAAAAGCCTGCATCAGAAGCCGCGCTCACGCTTTGTGCCGCTGCCCGACAGCGCGACCCGCATCGCGGGCGAGCTGAACGTGGCCGAGCTCTTCGGTCAGGGCAGCCTGACCGACGCGCTGCTGAAAATCGTCCGCGACGCCACCTCGCTGGACGTGAAGCGGGCCGACTTCAAGCTCGACATGGTGCCCCCCCATTTGTTCATGAACTTCCGCGTGGTGGACGAACACGGTCGCCAGCTTGGCGCGGGTCGCAACCTCGGCGCGTTGAAGGCCGAGCTGGGTGCGCAGGCCCGGGGGGCGTTTCAGGCCCTGGCGGGGCTCAAAGTTGGCCGCAGCGCGCCGGTTCCGACGAATTTAGAGCCAAATCGACCCCAAGCCCCAGTGAAATCTGGCGGTGATGCTTCAAAAAATGGAGCAAATCAGGCCGCTCCTGTGGCAGCCCAGGCCGAACAACGCTACACGGCCTGGACCTTTGGTGAGTTGCCGGAACTGATGGAGATCAAAAAAGGCGGCCAGACGCTGATCGGTTTCCCGGCACTGACCGACCAGGGCGACGCCGTCGGCATCGAGGTCTTTGACGAGCCCGAGGTGGCTGCCACGCGACACCGCGCCGGGCTGCGGCGCCTGTTTGCGCTGCAGCTGAAAGACGCGCTGAAGTACCTGGAAAAAAACATCCCCGACCTGCAGAAGATGGCGGTCAATTTCATGCTGGTCGGCCGTGCGGCCGATAACACCGGCGGCGGCACGCAGGAAGAGCTGCGCGCCCAGATCATTGACGTGGCGCTGGACCGCGCTTTTTTGCTTGACCCTCTGCCCACGGCCGAGGCCGACTTCAAGCGCCGCCTGGATGAAGGTCGGGGCCGGCTGACCCTGATTGCCACCGAAGTCGCCCGCCTGGCCGCCAACGTGCTGGCCGAATACGCCACCGCACTGCGCAAAATCAAAGACACCAAAAATGCGCCGGAGGCGACCGCAGACGCCACCCAGCAACTGCAAAAGCTCATGCCCAAGCGCTTTCTGCCGCTGACGCCCTGGACGCAGTTGCAGCACTACCCGCGCTACTTGAAAGCGGTCACGTTGAGGTTGGACAAGTACCGGGCCGACCCGGCGCGCGACGCCGCCAAGCTGGCCGAGCTGCGCCCGCAGGAGCAGCGTTACTGGCGTCTGGTGGCTGAGCGCAAAGGCGCGGTGGACGCGCGGATGCAGGAGTTTCGCTGGTTGCTCGAGGAGTTGCGGGTGAGCTTTTTTGCGCAGGAACTCCGAACACCGCAGCCGGTGAGTGTCAAGCGGCTGGAGAAGGTCTGGGCCCAGCTCAACAGCTGAGCGGCACGGTCACAAGGGCATAGGCGGCTTAAGCGCCCATCTGGCGCTGGCCGCGTGTGCGGCAAAAGTCCACCAGCGCGTCGATTTGGTTGGACTTGTCAAACACCGCGTCCACGCCCAGGGCCAGGCAGCGCTTGCGCATGTCCTGGGTGGCAAAGTTGCTCAGCACAATCACGGCCTGTTTCGGGGAGCGCCTTTGGCAGGCTTGCACCACACCCAGCCCACTGCCTTTTTTCAGGAACAGGTCGACGATGGCCAGGTCCCAGTGGGCGGTGTTGCGGGTCAGCCATTGCGCACCTTCGGCCTCATTTTCAGCTTCACCCACGGTCTTGACCTCGGCCAGTTCTTCCAAAGTGTCGATCAGGTTTTCGCGGATCGTGGGGTTGTCTTCAACCAGGTACGCACGGAGTGCCATGGTGATTCCTTTCAGCGGTCGGGTGCAGTTGCATTTCAATGTAAGCATGGCGCGTCGCTTGGTCTGCCGTCTCACAGGCCCGCCGGATGTAGGACAAGCTGCCATGATGGCGTGTTGACAGGGGCTCGCTATGATTTGTCCATGCCATCCCATCCGACGCCGCTCCTGACCGCCAGTGCCCTGGGTGGGAGTGTGTGGCGTTGGGGCAGCAGTTGGTGGAGCGTGGTGTACTTCGGGCTGGTGGCGCTCGTCACCGCCCTGTCACCGGCCACTTACAACCGCGCCAACCGGCTCACCATGGCACGGCTGATGGTGAGCACCACCTGGCGGGTGTTGCCCTGGTTCACCCTGCTTTCCGCGCTGATCAGCTTGGTCTTGATTCGCATCGTGGTCGTGACCGCGCAAAGTTATGGCCTGTCCCAGTACGCGCTCGACGTGGTGGTGCGGGTGCTGGTGCTGGAGCTGATTCCACTATCAGCCGCGCTGTTTGTGGTTCTGCGCGGCGCCATGGTGGCCGAAGCCGACATGGGCCCGCTGCCCCCAGGCCAGGACGCCTCGGGGCGCCAGGCGCAGATGGTGGTGGTGCGCAACGAGTTGCTGCCGCGCGTGCTGGCTACCGTGTTCTCGGTGGTCACGCTGGCCGCGGTCAGCAGCGTGGTGGCCTTGGTGCTGGCCTATATCAACGTCTACGGCTTCACGCCCTGGGGCTTTGCCGCCTACACCCGCATGGTGGGCCGGGTGTTTGACCCGGCCACCAGCATCGGGTTTGTGATGAAGATTGCGCTGTTCAGCATCGCGGTGGCAGTCGTGCCGGTGGCCTCCGCGCTACAGGCCCAGCTCTGGGCCGCACACAGCCAGCGCAAGCCGCCCAGCGGTACGGTTCGGCTGTTCCTGGTGCTGGTGCTGATCGAAGGCGCCTCGCTCGCCCTGAAGTACATCTGACCGCATGACGCCCCTCAACGACAAAGAAGACCCCAACGCCTCACCGGCGGTGGCCCACCTCGAGCTCAAGGCCATGCTCATGCTGGCGCTGGTGGTGGCGCTGATCGTGGGCTCGGTCACCTACATCCTGTATGCCCGTGGCGCCTTCGAGCGCACCCAGACCCTGGTGCTGGTGGCCGACGACGCCCAGGGCGTGACCGTAGGTCTTGACCTCACCTTTTCCGGCTTCCCGATTGGCCGTGTCCGGCAGGTCGAGCTGGCCGACGACGGCAAGGCCCGCATCGTGATTGCCGTGGCCAGCAAGGACGCGCGCTGGCTTCGCACCTCCAGCATCTTCACCATGGAGCGCGGCCTCGTGGGGGACACCAAGCTGCGCGCTTACAGCGGCATCCTCACCGACGCACCCCTGCCCGACGGCGCCGAACGCGCGGTACTGGTGGGCGATATGGCTGCAGAAATTCCCCGGGTGGTGGGCGTGGTGCGCACCTTGGTTGAGAACCTGGAACGCATGACCGCCAGCGAGTCCAGCCTCAACGCCAGCCTGGGCAACCTGCAAACGCTGACCGACGGTTTCAAGGGCCGCTATGGCGCACTCGGCGCTGTGATGGGTGGCGACGCCAACGCGAAGCAGATTGTCACCACCCTCGAACGCGCCAACGCGCTGCTCGCCAAAACCGATCAGCGGGTCTTTGGTCCCCAAGGCCTGATGGACGACACCCAGGTCACCGTCAAGCAGCTCAACGGCGTGCTGACCGATGTGCGCGCCAGCCTGCTACAGGTCAACACCGTGTTGGCCGAGGCGCAAAAAATCGCCAGCAACACCAGCGCCGCCACGGCCGACCTCGGCGCGCTGCGGGCGCAGGTCGAAACCAGCCTGCGCCGGGTCGACGGCCTGGTGCTGGAGATCAACCGCAAATGGCCGTTTGCACGCGATGCCGAGGTCAAGCTGCCATGACCGGCCACGGAGTGCTTCTGGTGGTCGCTGCCATGCTCGGTGCCTGTGCCAGCGGTCCCCCACCCGCCGAATGGCAGCTCAGCGCCCAAGGCGCTCTGCGTGAGGGGGTGCAGGCCTACCTGACGGGCAACGACCGTGTCGCCAATGCCGAGTTCAACCGTGCCCGGGCCGACATTGCCCGTACCGGTCGCCCCGACCTGCTGGCGCGCGCCGAGCTGGTCCGGTGCGCCGCCCGTGTGGCAAGCCTCGACATCGACACCTGTCCCGCCTACCAGGCATTGGCCGCCGATGCCGCCCCCGCTGAACGCGCCTACGCCGCTTACCTGAGCGGCCGCTGGCAGGGGCTGGAGGTGGCGCAGCTGCCGCCCCAGCACCATGGCGTCGTCACCAGCGGCGGGTCCTCCAACGTGTTACCCACGATGGAGGACCCGCTGGCCCGCCTGGTTGCGGCCGGTGCACTCATGCAGGCCGGCCAGTTGTCGCCCGCCGGTGTGGGTACGGCGGTCGACACCGCCTCGGCTCAAGGTTGGCGCCGGCCGCTGCTGGCCTGGCTGGGTGTTCAGCTGCAGCGCGCCGAGGCCGCAGGGCAGGGCGACGAAGCCGAGCGGTTACGGCGGCGGATGGATGTGGTGACGCAGGGCGGCCTTCGCCAGCCGTGATCAGTCCCCTAGCACCACGCCTTCGCGTCGCGGGTCGGCGCCCCCAAAGTAACCGTGAGGCCGCTTCTGGATGGCTTGCAGGCCACTGGTCATGGCCACCTCGTTGACGGTGTGGCCACGGGCTTGCAAGGCACGCACCGTGTCCGCTGGGAAGCGCCCGACCTCGAGCTGCGTGGGGCCGTTGTTGGAACCGAAATTCGGCAAATCGATGGCGCGCTGGGCGTCCAACCCCCACTGAAGCGTGCCGACCAGCGTCTTGGCGGTGTAATGGATGATGGCCGCGCCGCCAGGGCTGCCCAGCGTCATCAGCAGGGGGCCGGTCTGGCCGTCGGGCAGCCGCTCAAACACCAGCGTCGGGCTCATAGACGAGCGCGGGCGTTTGCCGGGTTGCACCCGGTTGGCCACGGGTACGCCGTCGGCGCTGGCGGGTGCAAAGCTGAAGTCGGTCAACTCGTTGTTGAGCAAAAAGCCGCCGGCGAGACCTTTGCCGCGGTTCACCATCAGCCGCGCGCCAAAGGCGTTTTCGATCGTGGTGGTCATGGCTACTGCGCGGCCTTGGGCGTCGACAATGCTGATGTGCGAGGTCCCAGACTCGGGTTGCGTGGGCATGGCCGACTGGCGCTGCGCGATGGCGGCGGGCACGCCGGGTTGCGCCATCTTCATGCTTTGGGGGCCGATCAGGCGAGCGCGTTCGGCCAGATAGTCGGGCGCCAGCAGGGTTTGAAAACTGCCGCCTGGCGCGGGCACAAAGTCGGGGTCGGCCAAGTATTGGTTGCGGTCGGCAAAGGCCAGCCGCGATGCCTCGGTGTACAGGTGCAGCCAATCGGCCGAGGGCAGGCCACGCTCCAGAGGCAAGGTGGCTGCTGGCGTGTTCTGCAGCATGCCGAAGATTTGCGAAATGGCGATGGCGCCAGAGCTGGGCGGTGGCATGCCGCACAAACGAACGGTGCGTGTGGCGGTGGCGTGGTCGCTGCACAGCGGGGCGCGTTTGAGGGGCTTGTAGGCGGTCAGGTCGGCTTCACTCAGGGTGCCGGGGTTGGCCGCGTGGCTGCGCACCGCACGCACCATGCTGCGGGCGACCTCGCCACGCTGCAAGGCGCGTGGGCCCTGCCGAGCGATAGTCTGGAAGACCGCCGCCAATTCCGGGTTCTTTAGGACGTGGCCTACCGGCCAGGGCACGCCGGCTGGATCGTAGAAATACGCCGCCGCCGCAGCGTCTTGCCGCAGGTGGGTGTCGGCCTTCAGCAATTCGTGCAGGCGCGGGCTGACCGGAAAACCGTCCCGCGCCAGCGCGATGGCGGGTTCAAACAAGTGGGCCCAGGGCAGGCGGCCGTGGTCGCCGTGTGCCAGCGCCAGCATGGCCAGCACGCCCGGCGTGCCGACCGATCGGCCACCGACCACCGCCTCAAAAAACGCCATGGGTTGGCCGTCGGACTTCAGGAACAGCTTTTCGTCGGCTGCGGCGGGCGCTGTTTCGCGGCCGTCGTAGGCCTCGGTTCGGCGTGCGGCGGGAAGGGCAGGGTCGTGGTGCAGCAAAAACGCACCGCCTCCGATGCCGCTGGATTGGGGTTCGACCAGTGTCAGCACCATTTGCACCGCAATCGCGGCATCCACCGCCGAGCCGCCGTCTTTCAGCACCCGGTAACCCGCTTGGGTGGCGAGGGGGTTGGCCGCAGCGACCGCAAAACGGCGCGTGGCCCAGCCAGGTTTGGTTTGGGTGCCAGAAGCGGCTTCGGGCGCTGGGTGTGCCACACCGCCACCGGCCGGTGGTGCAGGCCGCTGGGCCACGACCGGGGTGGGCACCCGGTCTTCCACGGGAATGGCGGATGGCGGGGATTGGCAGGCCCCCAGCAGCAGGGTGACCGCCAGGGCGAGGGAGGTGGTGGGGGCGTTTAAAAAGCGCATGGCGGCATCGTATCCGCCCCCGCGGAGGTCAACGCGGTGCGAGACGGATCGCGCCGTCGAGACGGATCACTTCGCCGTTGAGCATGTCGTTTTCGAAGATGTGTTTGGCCAGCTTGGCATAGTCTTCTGGCTTGCCAAGGCGGCTCGGGAAGGGCACGCCAGCGGCCAGTGCATCCTGTACGTCTTTGGGCATGGAAAACAGCATCGGTGTACCAAAAATGCCGGGCGCGATCGTCATGTTACGGATGCCGTTGCGCGAGAGGTCTCGGGCAATCGGCAAGGTCATGCCGACCACGCCGCCCTTGCTGGCGGAATAGGCGGCCTGGCCAATCTGACCGTCGTAGGCCGCCACCGAGGCGGTGGAAATCAGCACGCCGCGTTCGCCAGTGTCTTCTGGCTCGTTTTTGCTCATCGCGTCGGCGGCCAAACGAATCATGTTGAAGCTTCCCACCAGATTGACCATGATGGTTTTGGTATAGGTGGCCAGGAGGTGGGGGCCACTTTTACCGACGGTTTTCTCGGCGGGGGCGATGCCGGCACAGTTCACGAGGCCCATGAGTTTGCCGAGCGAAGTCGCTTTGGCCACCACCGCTTGGCCGTCGGCTTCGCTGCTCACGTCGCACTTCACAAAGGCGCCGCCAATCTCCTTGGCCACGGCTTCGCCTTTGTCAACCTGCATGTCGGCAATCACCACTGTGCCGCCGTTTTCGGCCAACATGCGGGCTGTGCCCTCGCCGAGGCCCGATGCGCCGCCGGTAACGATGAAAACTTTGCCTTTGATGATCATGGGAACTCCTGAGGGGGTGACGTAAAGAAGGGAAGGGCGTTGACGTTGACGTAAACGT
>CAZANT010000121.1:0-7501 GCA_964486575.1 uncultured Burkholderiaceae bacterium
GGCTCCAGGCGTCGGGCGCGGGGCTGAGGTCGTCGGTGTTGGTCTCGCCGGTCACTTTCAGGATGGTGATGGTGATGCTCTCTGGCACAGCCGGCCGCGAGGTGAACCACTCGCCGTCGGCCCAGCTTTGCAGCACGCCCTTGGCGTGGGCGTTGCCCGCGTCGGCCTTGTCTTTGACGTCGTGGAACTGATCAAACATCAACAAGGTTTTCTTCAAACCGTTGGCGGCGGTGGCAGCGACGGCGGCGTCCTTGTCGTCCAGCAGGTCGATCATCGGGCTGATGTTGTAGCCGCCGAGCATGGTGCCCAGCAGTTCGGTAGCCTTTTCCCGACCGATCAGCGCGCATTTTTCGGTGCCGTGGGCCACGGCGGCAAGGTAGCTTGCCTTCACCTTGGCGGCGTCGTCTACACCGGCAGGCACGCGGTGGGTGATGAGATCCACAAGCTGTGCTTCCGTCCCCGCGGGCGGGTTTTTCAGCAACTCGATGACTTCACCGGTCTGTTTGGCCGACAGCGGCAGCGGCGGGATGCCCAGGGCAGCGCGTTCGGCCACGTGGGCACGGTAAGACTCCAAAAAGGTCGACGACATGGCTTTTTCTCCAAAAAAAACAATCAAATCAGGGCTGAGCCCTAGCTAAATCTGGTTTTATTGCTACAAATTCAGAAGCAACCAGCACACCACAGCCTCACTTGGCTGCGGGTGCGGTGGGGCCCGTGGGGTAGATCGGCGTGGCGCCCACGGGCGCGGCACGCACCGGTGCGGTGGCTGCAGGCGCTGGCGAGGGCTCAAGCAAGTTGGGTGCCGGATTGGTCTTGAGCGACTGGGCCAGCGCCACCTGGGCCGGGCTCTGGCACTCGTCGGCAAGGCGCTGACCCAGCTTCTGGTTCATCAGCATGGACTTGTTGCCCAACTGAAGCCAAACGGCGCCAGCGCGCTGGTCTTCCAGGCGAATGGCGCCGGTGCTGGTTGGGACCGGGAACATCCGGTAGCGCACCGTTTTGGTCTGCACGTCAAAGTACCCAGGGGACTTGGGATCGGGGGTGAGGGTGACAGTGGCTCCCAGCTCGCAGGGCAAAGTGCCCACGTGCACACGCTCGGCGATGGCGAGTTCGGCCGGGGTAAGCGCCGCCTCGGCGGCGGCGATACCAGCCGCCACATTGCTCGCGGTGCTCTTGATTTCGGTCCGGCTGGCGCTTTGCACTTTGGGCTTGGTGGCCGTCTTGGCTGGGGCCGCTGCCGTGGTTTTTGCCGGCGCTTTGGCGGCCGGGGCGCTGGTCTTCGCTGCAGAGGCCGCAGCCTTTGCAGGCGCGGCAGGGGACTGTGCCAATGCGACCAGAGGCAAGCTGAGCATCAACAGGGAGGCGAGTGTGCGTGTCATGGGTTGTCTCTCTCGGTGGACGGTGTGTGTGGGTCTGGAAAGGGCGCGTGTCCAAGCTCAGCGAAGTGCTGGGGTGAGATTTTGCACTGGCGGATTCTGAAAATGCCGCGCCAGCGTGGCGGGCAAGGGGCAACCGGTTTGCACCGCGCGTTCCAGCACCTGCCAGAAATAACGGTAACTGGCGCGGTCGTGCAACTGACCTCGCACACTGACCGGTGCCCAAGCGGCGGCTTCTGCCGCCTGCAGGACGGTGCAGGCATCTTCCAGTTCTTGCCCTTCGGGCGTGAAGGCTGCGAGGATGGGGCGAATTTGCGCCGGGTGGATGCTCCACATCCGGGTGTAGCCAAACAGGCGCGCCGCCCGGCGGGCCGCGGTTTGCATCGCCGCGGTGTCGGTGAACTCCGTGACAACGCAGTGCGACGGCACTTTGCCGTGCGCGTGGCAGGCTGACGCGATGGCCAGCTTGGCCCGTGAAACCAGCGGGTGGCTGAACTGGTCAATGCCGTCCACGTCAGGCCGCGCGCCCATGGCGCTGGCTGGAATCGCTCCACCGTGGGCTGAAACGAAGTCCATCAGCCCAAAACTGATGGACTGGACACGGGGTAGGGCAGCAATCTCGTACGCATGGTGAACGGCGGCAGGCGATTCGATCAGCACTTGGATGGGAACCTGCCCGGCGCCGGCAGCCCGAAGTGCCTGATCGGCCCGGTGCACGTCTTGGGCCGACTCAACCTTGGGCACCATGACGTGACACAGGCGGGAACCCAAAGCGCCGGCGATGGTGGCCACATCGACCTCAAAAGCGGGATGGTCCACCGCATGGACCCGCACCGCGACGCGGGCGCCGGCGGGGGCCGCTAGGGCCAGCGCCACCACCATGGCAGCATGGTCTGCTTCGCCGCCCACTGGCGCACCGTCTTCACAGTCCAGCGTCACGTCAAACACGCAAGCGCCGAACTCTTCGGTCATCTCGGCCTGCAACTGCAGGCTCTTGCGCATCCGGGTTTCGACGCCGCTGTAGTGGTCGCAAACGGGAATGACAGCACCACCGGCTTGCGCCCCCAGCAACACTTCCCGCGGATGCATCTGCCAGCGTCGCTTTACAGCAGATGCTTGACGCCGTCTTGCTCGCCCTGCAACTCGGCCAGGGTTTTGTTGATGCGCTCTTGGCTAAAGGCGTCAATTTCCAGGCCTTCGACCAGCTTGTACTCGCCGCCTTCGCAGGTGACGGGGAAGCCGAACATGGTGTCTTTAGGAATGCCGTACTGGCCGTCCGACGGAATGCCCATGGTGACCCACTTGCCGTTGGTGCCCAGGGCCCAGTCGCGCATGTGGTCGATGGCGGCGTTGGCGGCCGAGGCGGCCGACGACACACCACGCGCGGCGATGATGGCCGCGCCGCGCTTGCCCACGGTGGGCAGGAAGGTCTCGGCGTTCCAGACCTGGTCGTTGATCATGTCCTTCACCGAGGCGCCGTCGATGGTGGCGAAGCGGTAGTCGGCATACATCGTCGGCGAGTGGTTGCCCCAGACCGCGAGCTGCTTGATCGAGGCCACCGGCTTGCCGGTCTTCGCGGCGATCTGGCTCGCGGCGCGGTTGTGGTCCAGGCGCAGCATGGCGGTGAAGTTCTTCGCCGGCAGGTCCGGCGCCGACTTCATGGCGATGTAGGCATTGGTGTTGGCGGGGTTGCCCACCACCAACACCTTGACATTGCGCGATGCCACGGCGTTGAGTGCTTTGCCCTGGGCGGTAAAAATCTGGGCGTTGGCGGCCAGCAGGTCGGCACGCTCCATGCCTGGGCCACGGGGACGGGCACCGACCAGCAGCGCGTAGTCGGTGTCCTTGAAGGCGGTCATCGCGTCGCTGTGGGCTTCCATGCCGGCCAGCAACGGGAACGCGCAGTCGTCGAGCTCCATCATCACGCCCTTGAGCGCTTTTTGCGGGCCTTCGACCGGCACTTCGAGCAATTGCAAAATGACAGGCTGGTCCTTGCCCAGCATTTCGCCCGAAGCGATGCGGAACAACAGGGCGTAACCGATTTGACCGGCGGCACCGGTAACAGCAACGCGAACAGGCTTTTTGCTCATAGCAGGAACTCCAGAGGGTTTGAAAAACGGTACCGGCAACCCCGGTTTGCAGTCCCTGTGGGTCACGCGCTGACAGCCTGTGAGTTTACCCGTGAAAACCCAGGGGAGTCAATTTGTCTTATGTCTTATATAAGATATGATTGTTCAAAAGCAACGCACGCCACACTCACAATCCATGGCCGCCACGCCCCCCTCCTTGCCGGACCCCGCAGCCACTGGCAACGAGCCTGCGGCCCCCGCATTCAGTCCGCTGTACCAGCAGATCAAAAGCCTGATCCTGCACAGCTTGCAGGCGGGCGAATGGAAACCGGGCGAAGCCATTCCCAGCGAGATGGACCTCGCATCGCGCTACCGGGTCAGTCAGGGAACCGTGCGCAAGGCCATAGACGAACTGGCCGCCGAAAACCTGGTGCAGCGCCGCCAGGGCAAGGGCACCTTCGTGGCCACCCACGCCGAACGCCAAGTGCAGTACCGCTTCTTGAAGCTGATCCCCGACACCGGCGACATCAACAGCGAAGGGCCGGCCGAGCGCCGCATCGTCGACTGCAAGCGCCAGCGAGCGTCGGCCGATGTGGCCCGTGCCTTGGGTCTGCGCACCGGCGACTCGGTGCTTCAGGTGGGCAGAGTGCTCTCATTTGCCGGTGTGCCCACCATTCTTGAAGACCTCTGGCTACCCGGCGGTCCGTTCAAGGGGCTGACCGCAGAGAGGCTGAGCGAACACCGTGGCCCGATGTATGCCATGTTCGAGGCTGAATTTGGGGTGCGAATGGTGCGCGCCGAAGAGAAAATCCGCGCCGTGTTACCGGACGCAGTCCAGCGAGAGCTGCTCAAGGTCGAGGCCACCACGCCACTGCTGAGCGTCGAACGTATCGCGTACACCTACAACGACGTTCCCATGGAACTGCGTCGCGGCCTGTACCACACCGCCACCCACCATTACCGCAATGAGCTGAACTGATGTAGCAAGGTCACCACA
The DNA here is from genome assembly GCA_964486575.1 of uncultured Burkholderiaceae bacterium. Classification (GTDB taxonomy): domain Bacteria; phylum Pseudomonadota; class Gammaproteobacteria; order Burkholderiales; family Burkholderiaceae_C; genus PCRC01. The sequence continues at coordinate 4,443 of CAZANT010000121.1, forward strand.
CAGGCAATCTGACTCAACCACTCAACGATTGTTTGCCAGCGTGTCGTCAGCTTGTTGCGTTGCAATAAAATCCCAGAAAAATATAAGTTACCGCGCAGTTACACCACCGAAAGCCCCCATGAGCACCCCAGCGAAAAAGCGGCCTGAGTTCCGCAACATCAACGCCTTCACCGACCTGACCACCTACCGCCTGCCTCCGGCGGGCATCGTGTCCATCCTGCACCGCGTCAGCGGCGCCATCATGTTCCTGCTGATGCCTTTCATCATCTGGATGTTCGACACCTCACTGTCGTCTGAAATCTCTTTTGAGGGCTTCAAGGCGGCATTCAACGTCGGCATGCTGGGCATTCCTGGTGTGCTCTGGAAGTTGGTGGCGCTCGGCCTGATCTGGGCCTTTGTGCACCACTTCATTGCTGGGCTGCGCCACCTGTGGATGGACGTGAACCACGCAGTGAGCAAGGAGTTTGGCAAAAGCTCCGCCCTGTTCACGCTGGCCACGGGGACCCTGATCACGCTGGCGCTGGGCGCCAAGTTGTTTGGTCTGTATTGATACCCGGCGCATTTCGCCAACAACCGAATTGAATGGACTTCTGACATGGCAGTGAATTACGGCGCAAAGCGCATTGTGGTCGGCGCACATTACGGTCTGAGGGACTGGCTCAGCCAGCGCGTCACCGCCGCCCTGATGGCACTCTTCACCCTGCTGGTGATAGGCCAGTTGATCTTCACCAAAGGCACCATCGGCTACGACAAGTGGGCGGGTATCTTCTCGCCGCAGTGGATGAAGGTACTGACCTTTGTGATCATTGTTGCCCTGCTATACCACGTGTGGGTAGGCATGCGCGACATCTGGATGGACTACATCAAGCCCGTCTGGCTGCGCCTCTCGCTCGAAATCGGCACCATCGTCTGGCTGGTCGGCTGTGCCGGCTGGTCCATTCAGGTGCTGTGGCGCATTTGACCCTTGCCGCATTTTCGGCTGCTGACGCAAGTTACTTTTCACAGGCACTTCTCCCATGACTTACTCCGTAACCAAGCGCAAGTTTGACGTTGTCATCGTTGGCGCAGGCGGCTCCGGCATGCGCGCTTCCCTGCAGCTGGCGCGTGCCGGCCTGAATGTGGCCGTGCTGTCCAAAGTGTTCCCGACCCGCTCGCACACCGTGGCGGCGCAAGGTGGCATCGGCGCCTCGCTCGGCAACATGAACGAGGACAACTGGCACTACCATTTTTACGACACCATCAAGGGTTCGGACTGGCTAGGCGACCAGGACGCCATTGAATTCATGTGCCGCGAAGCACCCAAGGTCGTGTACGACCTGGAACACATGGGCATGCCGTTTGACCGCAACCCCGATGGCACGATCTACCAGCGTCCCTTCGGCGGCCATACCGCGAACTATGGTGAAAAGGCCGTGGAACGTGCCTGCGCCGCGGCCGACCGCACCGGCCACGCGATGCTGCACACCCTGTACCAGCAGAACGTGAAGGCGCGCACCCAGTTCTTCGTCGAATGGATGGCGCTGGACCTGATCCGCGACGCCGACGGCGACGTGGTGGGTGTCACCGCGCTGGAGATGGAAACCGGCGAGGTCCACATCCTCGAGGCCAAGACCACGCTGCTGGCCACCGGCGGCGCGGGCCGCATCTACGCCGCCAGCACCAACGCCTTCATCAACACCGGCGACGGCCTGGGCATGGCGGCGCGCGCCGGCATCCCGCTGGAAGACATGGAGTTCTGGCAGTTCCACCCGACCGGCGTGGCCGGTGCCGGCGTGCTGCTCACCGAGGGCTGCCGTGGCGAGGGCGCGATTTTGCTCAACAGCAACGGCGAGCGCTTCATGGAGCGCTACGCACCCACACTGAAAGATTTGGCTCCACGGGACTTCGTGTCGCGTTGCATGGACCAGGAAATCAAAGAAGGCCGAGGCTGCGGCCCCAACAAGGACTACGTTCTGCTGAAGCTCGACCACCTTGGTGCCGAAACCATCATGAAGCGCCTGCCCTCGGTATTCGAGATCGGCCACAACTTCGCCAACGTCGACATCACCCGCGAACCCATCCCCGTCGTGCCCACCATCCACTACCAGATGGGCGGTATTCCGACCAACATCCATGGACAGGTGGTGGTGCCCAATGGCAGCATCCACAACGAGGTCATTAACGGCCTGTACGCGGTGGGCGAGTGCTCCTGCGTGTCGGTGCACGGCGCCAACCGCCTGGGCACCAACTCGCTGCTCGACCTGCTGGTGTTTGGCCGCGCGGCCGGCAACCACATCGTTGAATTCAACGACAAGAACAAGACTCACAAACCCCTGCCGGCTGACGCTGCTGACCGGACCTTGGCCCGCATCAACCGCCTGGACAGTGCCGCAGACGGTGAATACGCCCAAGACGTGGCCAATGACATCCGCGCCACGATGCAGCAGCATGCTGGCGTGTTCCGCACCCAGAAAAGCATGGACGAGGGCGTGGTCAAGATCGCCGAGCTGCGCAAACGTGTGAACGCGATTGGCCTGAAAGACAAGTCCAAGGTCTTCAACACCGCCCGCATCGAAGCGCTGGAAGTGGAAAACCTGATTGAGTCGGCCCAGGCCACCATCGTCTCGGCGGCAGCGCGCCATGAAAGCCGCGGCGCCCACACGGTGGACGACTACGGCGACACGCCCGAGCACCCGAACGGCCGCAACGACACCGACTGGCACAAGCACACGCTGTGGTACAGCGAAGGCAACCGACTGGCCTACAAGCCGGTTCAAATGAAGCCGCTGACCGTCGAATCCGTCCCGCTGAAAGTTCGGTCCTTCTAAAACGCCGACCTACCGCACCCCATTCGGAGTACACCATGACACTACGCACATTCCAAATCTACCGCTACGACCCAGACAAAGACGCCAAGCCCTACATGCAGACCCTGCAGGTTGAGCTGGACGGCAGCGAACGCATGTTGCTCGACGCCCTGATGAAGCTGAAGGCGATGGACCCAACCATCTCGTTCCGTCGCTCTTGCCGCGAAGGCGTGTGCGGCTCGGACGCGATGAACATCAACGGCAAGAACGGCC
>CAZANT010000122.1:0-7475 GCA_964486575.1 uncultured Burkholderiaceae bacterium
CCAGGTGGCAGGCCAACGCGTAGCTGGAGTCGGTGGGCACCGCCACGATGCCGCCCTTGGTCAGCACCGCCACCGCCTGTTTCAGCAGCCGGGCTTGCGGGTTGTCGGGGTGGACGGTGAGGTACTGGGCCATGGCGTACGGGGTGAGGTGGCGGGCAGTGTAGTCGAGCCGTCAGCCGGCCATGGCGGCTGCGGCACGCCGGGCACTGGCGGTTTCCTGCAGTGTGAGCAGGCCGCTGGCCACGCCGCAGGCCACAATCACCGCAATGCCAGCCCACGCCCAGGCGTCGGGCGTGTGGTTGAAGGCCAGCCAACCCGCCACCATGGCAAAGCCGATTTGCGCGTACAGATAGGGCGAGAGGGTAGCGGCGGGCGCGCGCCGGTAGGCCAAGATCAGCAACCAGTGGCCAAAGGTACCAGCGGCCCCCAGCAGTACAAACCACGGCCAGTGGGCCCGCAGCGCTGATGTGTCCCAATGCCACAACGCCACGGGCAGCAAAACCACCATGCCGACCAGCCCGGTGTAAGCGTGGGTGGTGTATGGGTTTTCGTTGCCGCTCATGCGGCTGGTGAGGATCTGAAAACCAGCCAGGGCCAGCACCAGCACCAACGGAAACACCAGCGCCCAGCCAAACACTTGGCCACCGGGGCGGATCACCAGCAGTGCGCCGGCAAAACCCAGCGCCATCAGGGCCCACCGGCGGGTTGAGACATGTTCCTTCAGCAGCCAGGAAGCCAAACCCGTCACGGCCAGGGGTGCCAGCATCACCATGGCGGTGAATTCACCCACTGGAAGGTACTGTAAACCGATGAATGAACACAGGCTGGTGACCATCAACAGGCCGCCGCGCAGCAACTGGAAGCGCGGGCTCCGGGTGTGCAACACCGCCCAGCCTTGAACCGGCAGGCGCAACGCGAAGGTCACCACCGCCTGAAAGGCATAGCGGAACCAGAGCAACATCATGAGCGGCGCCAGACTGCCTGCGTGTTTGGTGGTCGAGTCAAGCACCACAAAACAGGCGGTGGCCAGCACAATGAGGGCGATGCCAGCCCCGGGGGCGGCGCGCTCGGCGCTCATGGGCTGGTGTGGCGCGGCTGCGGGGCGCGGGGTGCCCGGTGGATGCGGTCGTCGAGCAGTTCCCACACCGGCGTCAGGCCGCCGGGCAGCCAGGGCAGCGTGCCAAGGTCGGTATGGCTTTCGTCGGGGCTGTGGAAGTCGCTGCCGCGTGAGGCAGCGAGGCCAAACTCGCGCGCCATGTCGGCGTATTTCACATATTCGGGCGGGGTATGGCTGCCAGTGACCACTTCCACCGCGCGGCCGCCATGGGCCTTGAATTCGCTGAACAGCGCATACTCTTCGTTGGCGGTGAACTTGTAGCGGGCCGGGTGGGCGATCACGGCGACGCCACCGGCTTCGGTGATCCAGTGCACAGCGTCGCGTAGTGTGGCCCAGCGGTGCGGCACAAAGCCGGGTTTGTTGTCGGTCAGGTACTTGCGGAACACCTCGTTGGTGTCTTTGCACACACCCGTTTCCACCAGGAAGCGGGCGAAGTGGGTGCGCGAGATCAGTTCGGGGTTGCCGACGTACTGCAACGCCCCTTCGTAAGCCCCCTTGATGCCGACCTTGGCCAGCCCGTCGGACATGTCCATCGCCCGCTGGCCGCGGCCTCCGCGGGTGCTGCGCAGGCCTTCTTTGAGCTGTTCGTTGTCGGGGTTGAATCCGAGCCCGACGATGTGTACCGTGGCGCCGGCAAAGGTGATGGAGATTTCGGTGCCGCACAAGTAATGCAAGCCGTTGGCATGGGCTGCTGCCATGGCGCGGTGCTGGCCACCAATTTCGTCGTGGTCGGTCAGCGCCCAGAGCTCCACCCCGTTGGCCTTGGCGCGCTCTGCCAATGCCTCGGGTGTGAGGGTGCCGTCGGAAACGACGGAGTGGCAGTGCAGGTCAGCGTTGAGTATCTGGGTCACGTCCCCATTCTAGGGCGCGGGGCAAGGCCCTGCTGCCCACGTGAACCTGCTGTTTTGGCGCTTTCGGAACGGAATGACCCGTTCAGTAGCTGATACTTTGATAAAAATGCCCTCAAGCCCTAGTGAAATATTGTGATTCAGCTATTCAATACGTAGCAATCAGGCCTTGGCTTTGTCCGCCTCGGTGGTGAAGGAGTCGGCGTAAAACTCTTCGTCGGGCAGCCCACATTTCGTGGTGTAGTCGGCCTTGGCGGAATCGACCACGATGGGGGCGCCACAGGCATACACCTGGTGACCAGAGAGGTCAGGGTGGTCTTGCATCACGGCCTGGTGGACGAAGCCAGTTCGGCCAGTCCAGTTGTCTTCAGGCAGTGCGTCGGAGACCACCGGAATGAAGGTGAGGTTGGGCATCTCCGCGCACTTGGTCTTGACCCAGTGGTCCATGTAGATGTCTTCTGGCCGGCGGCCGCCCCAGTAAAGGGTGGCGGGACGCGAAACACCCTTGAACTGCATGTGCTCAATGATGGCCTTGATCGGCGCAAAGCCGGTGCCCGACGCCAGCAGCACAATGGGTTTGAGCGATTCTTCGCGCAGGTAGAAGCTGCCGAATGGCCCTTCCACACGCAGAATCTCTTTTTCTTTCATCGTGTTGAACACATGGTCGGTGAACTTGCCGCCCGGCATGTGGCGCAGGTGCAACTCAATGCCGAACATCTGCATGTGCGGTGCATTGGCCATGGAATATGCCCGGCGGCTGCCATCGCGCAGGATGAACTCCACGTACTGCCCGGCGTGGAACTGGAAGGTGTCGTTCGCCGGGGTTTGCAGCCACAGCATCATCACGTCGTGGGACAGCTTCTTCAGCGCAGTCACGCGGGTGGGCATTTTCTTGACCGGGAAAGCCCCAGCCAGCGAGACCTGGCGTGACTCCAGCACCACGTCGGTCTGGGGCGTAGCGCAGCAGGTCAACACGAAGCCGTTGTCTTCCTCTTCGGCCGACAAGGCCTTGCTCTGGTGCGGCCCGTGCGTCACGGTGCCCGAAAGCTTTTTGCATTTGCAGGAGCCACAGGCGCCGTCTTTGCAGCCGTAGGGCAGGGCGATGCCGGTGCGGATGCCGGCGGCAAGAATGGTCTCGTCCGGGTGGGCGCTAAAGGTGCGGCCGCTTGGCTGCACGGTGATGCTCAGGTTCATGGGGTCGTTATCCTTGGCGTTTTTTTACCAACAGGCGAATTTTGCCCTCAAACCAGAACCCCCTTGGCGCGCTTCCCGCCCGCTTCCGCCGCGAACGACTGCTGGTGGTCGGCTGTGGCGACGTCGGGATGCGGGTGGTACGGCAGCTGGGCGGCCGGCTGCGGGTGGTTGCGCTGACGTCGTCGCCCGAGCGCGCACCGCTGTTGCGGCAGGCCGGCGCGGTGCCATTGATCGGCAATCTCGACCAACCCGCCAGCCTGCGCCGGCTGGCTGGCCTCGCCACCCGGGTGCTGCACCTGGCGCCCCCGCCCGGCAGTGGGGCTGACGACCCGCGTACCCGCGCCTTGACGCGCGCACTGCGCTTGCGCTCATCGGCCCGGAGCATTGTGTACGGCTCTACCAGTGGCGTGTACGGCGACTGTCAGGGCGAGTGGGTCCGGGAGACCCGCGCCGTCAGTGCCACCACCGTCCGTGCCCAGCGCCGTACCGACGCGGAAGCCGCCCTGCGTTTCCATGGCCGCTGCGTGGTGTCCCAGGGCCCCGTGCGGGTGAGCATCTTGCGCATTCCTGGCATCTACGCGCCCGACCGCGATGGCGGTACGCCCAAAGAACGGCTGCGCAAACGCACACCAGTGCTGGCAGAGGCCGACGACGTGTACACCAACCACATCCATGCCGACGACCTGGCCCGTGCCTGCCTGGCCGCGCTGTGGCGGGGTAGCCCGCAGCGGCTCTACAACGTGAACGACAGCAGCGACCTGAAGATGGGCGACTACTTTGACCTGGCCGCCCAGCTCTATGGCCTGCCCCGGCCGCCGCGCATCGGCCGTGCCGAGGCCACCGCACAGTTGCCCCCCATGCAGATGAGCTTCATGAGCGAGTCGCGCCGCATGGACAACACCCGCCTGCGGCGCGAGTTGCGGTTGCGATTGCGGTACCCCACAGTTGCCACCGGTTTGCTCTCAGACTGAAACCGTTCAGCCCCGGGGCACCTGGGCTTCGAGTTCGCGTTTCAGGCCGTCCGGCAACTTCAACTGGCGCGCCAGTTCGTCGAGGTAGGCGCGCTCCATGAAGCTGGTGTCGTCGGTCACCAGCAGGCTGACCAGATACATCTCAGACGCGATTTCCGGCGTGCTGGCCGCCTGGGCCACAACCGCCGGGTCCAGCGGCTGGCTGAGCTGGCTGGCATACCACTGGCGCAGCACCGGGTCGGCCTCCAAGCGGTTCAGTTCGGCCTCCACCAAGCCCTGTTCCCGCGTATCCAGATGGCCATCGGCCTTGGCGGCGGCGATCATGGCCAGCAGCATCGCACGGCTGTGGGCCTCTGCTTGTGGTGCGGGCAAGCGGTTCACGGTCTCGGGGGCTGGCCGGCTGGCAAGCGGTGCGGGCGTGTCGGTTTGCTGCGCCTGGTTTTTTTGCCAGTCGCTGTAGGCCTTGAATGCCACCGCGCCGATGGCGGCCACGCTGCCGTACTTCAGCGCCTTGCCGCCGAAGCTGCGGCCGCGCTTGCTGCCCAGCAGCAAGCCCAGCGCCCCACCGGTCAGCGCGCCGCCGGCGAACTTGCCCCAGCCATCGCCGCCTTGATGCGGTGCGCCGGAAGTGGTACCGCCTTTGAGCAATGGGTCCAACATCGCTCCGCCCGACTTCAGCAGCTGCTCGAGCAGCGACTGCGCACTCATTGCGTCATCACCGTCAGGCGTTTCACGTCGATTTCGGGCGACTTCACAAAGTCCTTTTCGACCTCGCCGCGGATTTCTACCACTGTGGTGTCGGAGACGGTCTGACCGCGAAAGTCTTCCAGGTCAATCTCGACCCGGATCTCACCGCTGCTGTCCACAAACCGGTATTTGTCCTTGGTCAGCTTTTCCACAATGCGCCCCCGCAGCACCACCTCCTGGTCGTCCACCGGCGTTTTCAGCACCTCGGCCACCGTGGCGGGCAATTTCACGGTGCTGGGCCCCACGTACTGGGCCAGTGCAGCACCCAAAGCGGTGCCCAAAACCAAGAACAGGGTCAAGTTGCGAACGGTAGAACGGTGAACAGGCATGCGGTTTCCTTGGTTTCTGTGTGGTGTTGTCCCATGCTATGCCCCTGCTAAAGGCCGTGCCAAAGCGCGGGTTTGAAAGCAATGCGTCAGGCAGTTGCACAGGCGATGCGCAGCTTACGTGCCGCCCGTGCGAGGGGCCTTTGCTGTCACGAACTTTTACAAGCAAGAAATTACGGCGTGTCCAAACTGTCCAGCGTCAGCCGGTGCGTGAGGCTGTTGCGAATGAACTGCTTCTCGTAGTGCCGGTTGCGGCGGTTCTTCTTGGCCGACGACCGCTGACCGAGCCGTTTGTCAACCACGATGCTGGCCAACTGGCTCAGGTCGTCCATGGAGGCGATGGTCTTGGGTGAATTGCGTTGCGACATGGCGTTCAATGTTGCCGTTTTGTCGCGTGGTCGGTTGCGGACGCCAGCCTTGGATGAGCGGGCTGGAGGGCCTTTGCCAAGCCAACACCTCCCACGCCGGCGCGCAGGCTCGCACCCCAAAGCGTCGCCAGACAACAAAAAACCCGCGCCATCCGACGATGGTGCGGGTTTTGTGACTCTCGGAGTCGACTTGACAAAATCAAGTGGTGCCCGGGGCCGGAATCGAACCGGCACGCCTTGCGGCGGGGGATTTTGAGTCCCCTGCGTCTACCAATTTCACCACCCGGGCGGGTAATCAGCGCAGCCTGAAATTATGGCACAGTGCGGGAATGAATTACCCGACGATTGAAGATGCAATTGGTAAAACGCCGTTGGTGGCGTTGCAGCGCATTGGTGCGGCCGAGAACGCCGCCCGCGGCAACGTGCTGCTGGGCAAGCTGGAGGGCAACAACCCGGCCGGTTCGGTGAAGGACCGGCCTGCGGTCTCAATGATCCGGCGGGCCGAGGAACGCGGCGAGATCAAGCCGGGCGACACCCTGATCGAAGCCACCTCGGGCAACACCGGCATCGCATTGGCCATGGCCGCCGCCATCAAGGGTTACCGCATGGTATTGATCATGCCGGAGGACCTGAGCGTTGAGCGCGCGCAGACCATGAAGGCGTTTGGCGCGGAGCTCATTCTTACCCCTAAAAGCGGCGGCATGGAGTATGCCCGCGACCTGGCCGACAACATGGCGCGCGAGGGCAAGGGCTTGGTGCTGGACCAGTTCGCCAATGCCGACAACCCGCGTATCCATTACGAGACGACGGGCCCCGAAATTTGGGAGCAAACCGGCGGGCGAATTACCCACTTTGTGAGCGCCATGGGAACCACTGGCACCATCACCGGTGTGTCGCGGTTCCTGAAGGAAAAGAACCCGGCCATCCGAATCATCGGTGCACAGCCCAGCGAGGGCTCGCGCATTCCCGGCATCCGCAAGTGGCCAGCGGCTTACATGCCGAAGATTTACGACGCCACGCATGTGGATGAAACGGTCTTGGTGACCCAGGACAATGCCGAAGAAATGTGCCGCCGCATGGCGCGCGAAGAAGGCATTTTTGCGGGCATTTCGGCCGCCGGAGCCTGCTGGGTGGCACAGGAGGTGGCCCAGCGCGAGACGAACGCAACGGTGGTGTTCATCGTGTGCGACCGGGGCGACCGCTACCTGTCCACCGGGGTGTTTCCAGCCTGATTTCAGACTCGTTCTGGATCAAATCGGCACCAAGCCATGGCTAGACCTCGTGTTTCTGCTATCAAATAAATAACACCATGCGCCACGAATTCCGGTTTTGCCCCCACTGCGCCAACCCGCTCGAATGGCTGGCCATGCTGGAAGACGGTGGGCCCAAAGAACGCCTTCGCTGTGTCGCCTGTGGTTACACCCATTGGAACAACCCGACCCCCGTGTTGGCTGCGGTGGTGGAGTACCGGGGCCAAATTCTGCTGGCGCGCAACGCCGCTTGGACCGGTCGCGTCTTTGCGCTGATCACCGGCTTCATGGAGGCGGGTGAAACCGCGCAACAGGGCATTGCCCGCGAGGTGAAAGAAGAAACCAACCTGGACGTGACCGCCCAGAGTCTGATCGGCGTGTACGACTTTCAGAAGATGAACCAGGTGATCATCGCCTTTCACGTGGTCGCCGAGGGCGAGGTAAAGTTGTCGCCCGAGTTGCTGGAATACAAGCTGTACCGGCCGGAGGCGGTGAAGTGCTGGCCCGCAGGTACTGGCTACGCGCTGGCAGACTGGCTGCGTTCGCGTGGGCACGAGCCACAGTTCATCGAGTTCGAGAAGCGGGAATAAAATCTGTCTTGCTCACACGCCACCCCACGTACCAGAGAAGCCGAAGCCATGCACATTGACAAGG